>CAWUNT010000371.1:0-2632 GCA_963923405.1 uncultured bacterium
TGCCTCAGCCCGAAAACTGCTTTCCTGACGCGCCAGCCCCAGCATCAATGTTACACGGTCGTTCGTGCCACCCGCCCCTGCAAATGTCCTCAAACGGGGAAATGGATAGATGATGAAAATCTGCTCCGGGTACCGCGACCAGAAATTGTCGACCATGGAAGACAGCTGGGTGGTCAGCTCGATGGCACGCCCGAAATCTCCCGCCGAGTAAGCCAAACGGGACAGGTAGAGGAAGGCCTGTGGATTTCTGTCAGGGCGGGAATCCTTGAAGGCGGCCTCCACCGCGTCAGCGACCGCGGCGCGCGCCCATGGACCTGCCACTTTGGCCGTGATCAGGATTTCTGCAAGTTGCCGTGATGACTGCCAGTTCGATCGAGCAGAACCAATATCCGCGCCGGCAGGCAGGGATATGGAGCGCAGTCGCTCCCGGAGTTTTTCAAGGTCGCCGAAATTCTGCAGCCATGCGTCCCCGGCCAGGAGCCCTGACGCCGGGGCAGCCACGACCGAGTAATAGCTCAAAGGCTGTTCCTGAATAAGGGTTCGCAAATAAAAGTCACTCTCCGTCTTCTGGCCCATTTGCTCGTACACTCTGGCCAACCAGAATAGGCAGAACGCCCGTGTTGAGTCCTCTTGGGCGTCCCCCAGCATGTCGTTCAGGCGTTTGCGTGCCAAGGCCATTTGGCCTCCGGCGAAATCGTAAAGGATGGCTTGAGACTGCAGGCGCCGCTGCCAATCTGGCGATATTGAAATTGTCTGCAGCGCATCTTCGGTCAACAGAGCGGCCTGCGTCCACTCACGGCGCTCAAAGGCAATTCGGAAGGCCAAAAAGTGAAGGGTCTCGCACCGGAGAGCCGAAAGATCTCGACGATAGTTGCCTGCGACGAATGCCGGATCGGAAAAGGACTTGTTCACAAGATTCAAGGCCTCACGCGCAAGCAATTCCGCCCCTTCCAGGTCGTCCGCCAGCGCGCGCTGCCTTCCTGCCCACAATGTTTCATCGATGCGACGCAACGCGAACGCAGCGGGGTTCATGCCCATGGAACGCGCTGAGATATTTCGCGAACTCCAGGCTGCCAGTAATTGAGTGTACGCGTCGTTCAACGTTTCCCGCTCGCCAAGGGCCCGCCGGACCTTGATCATTCGACTCGTCATTTCAACCCGCAACGAGGCCAGAAACGGGTCCGTTTCCTCGTCAGCCCCCGACTGCTCCAACGCCTGGTCCATGAAACCAAGCGCTTCATTAAAGGCAGTAACCGCGCTTCCATGACGTCCGCTGCAATCAGCGATGGCGCCTTCCCAGAAACCCTTCCAAGGCTGGACGAGACCTTTGGCCCATGTTTCCCAGGCCAAGACTTGCTGGGGGAGCTTCGCCGCACACGCCTGTCGCAAAGTTCCAGTGAGCAGAGGATCGTCCGCGTTGCTACGTCCCCAAGCGGGAACGCTGGTCGGCGGCATCACATCATCTGAGCCACTGGCGCTGGTCTGGGGCGCAAGTGCCATACGATCGGGGGCCATCTGGAAAAGGCGCCGGGCAAGATCCGCTTCGTTCAAAAGTCCCTGGGCCAATAGATACTGGCTGTCACGACCGCCACCGACCGATTCGAGGGCTCCTCGCGCCACGACCGCGGCGTCCGAGCCCGGCTGGAGCTTTCGCGTAAGGTGACGGACCCAGTGCTCGAAAATCATACGGGCTATGCGTCCCTGACCGGCACTGGAACGGAGAGCCGTACGCCAGGCGTTCGATGCCGCGCTGTCGTTACCCTCAATCTCGGCAATTTCAGCGCGCATGACATGAAGCACTGCCGTGACCAGGTTCCTGTCGGTTTCCGACTTGGCCGTGACCTTTTCCAGGGAACTCGAATCACGCTTCAATCCCGCGATATATGCGTCCGAATCCTGAATGGTCGCGACGTTGTCGTCCTCGACCGGGTCCAGATCATCGATCGCCAACGGTCCACGCGTGAGGTCAAAGGTGAGAGGCTCGCGGGTGTGCGAGCATCCAGTACCGCCCAAAATCGCGGCAAAAGCCACGTTGACCGGCAACGGCACCCTGCCGCGCAATCCGATGACTCTGGCGATGGACGACAACCCGCTCTTCATGAACGTCATTTTCCTTCCGGACGATCTGACTCCACATTGGTGCGCCCGGGCAAAAGAGACAAGTCTTTTGCCAGGGAAAAGACCCGCGGCTTGCCCGCAACCAGCAAAAAGGCCTGGGAACTGCCATCTGGACCACCGAGGACCAGACCATGAATCAAATTCGCGTCACGACCGTCGGGCAGCGGCAAACGATACGCTTGGCGCTCTTGCCTGCCCGAGGCGTAAATTTCCAGCGTCCCATCCGTGAACAGATAACCTTGGGTCCCGGCGGCCGTGGTGACCATGTTCAGCTGTCGCGATGGATCGACCTTGATGTTGTCGAGGTTCTTTCCCGCAGATTTGCCAGTATCCGAAAACCGCGCGACGCTGGACCCTGTCCACGCGAACAGGCTGTTATCGTCACCGACCATGCCCGATAGAGGCTTCGGAGCCAACCAGACTTGTTTTTCCTTGCTGCCTTCCACCAGTGACATCGCGCTCAATGTTTGGCCTCGCGCAAGCCAGAACCACTTGTTTTGTGCCGACCAAACCA
>CAWUNT010000372.1:0-2628 GCA_963923405.1 uncultured bacterium
TCTTTCAGGAAACGTGTCATCAGCGACCTCGAACACAGGCGCGACCATAATTGCCCCACAGCGCCTTGAGCCCGGTCACCCCGGCGCTGGGGCAACGGCGACTCTCGCGGGAAATCCCCTGAGATGCCACTTCCGTGACATGACCATCGCCACCCCTGAAGGCTCGACGTCGTGTAATTACCCTGATGCGCCTGCTTCCAGCAGCCAGCGATTCCCTGCAATTAAACAGGGCGCGTCTGCTGATCACAGAACGCGTCCTGATCGACTTCGCCCGCACGCTTCAGAATTCAACCGTTGTTCTGCCAGAAATCAGCTTCGCTCCATTCAGGGACTTCCACAGGTTGCTCCGGTGGGACAGCCAGGGGTTCCGAACCTGGCGTATAAGGCTGCCAAGCCCCGGATTCAGCGTTGTAGGCGGACGATCCACCCACGCGTCTACCATTCGCGTCGTATTGAACCAGGGGATCTCCCTGCCTCTTCCCTTCATCGGTCAAACTGTACCAGGTGACTTGTCCGTTGCTTGTTACACACTCTTCCCTGCGTCCGTCTGGATGTGCGTAAAACGTCGACATCCCGTACGGAGTATTGACTCCGGACCTTGTCATCCAGCCGTTGTATACGGAGCTGACCTCGTAGCCCTCGCTCAGAAGTCGCTCCGTAATCCCGCTGTCGTCTATGTTCTGAGCCGGGGCGGGCGGCTCCGCATTGTCGGCAAGTTGACTCAGTTGGTAATTTTCGTATTGGCGATAAAGTTCCGGACCGAGAATGTCGCTGATGGGTCGCCCTGATCTCTCTGCGTACGCTTCGACCTCGCGGAAACTTTGCGGTTGCGACCCAAAGAAATTCTCGGAATAGAAACCTTCTGACTGTTTCCACTCCTGCACTTTCTGGTCAAAAGCGTCCCTGTCGGGATCCATGCTGCCCGGATTGGTGCGCCACGGTTGCGGGACTACCGGTGGTTGCGGTTGGGGCGGGGGTGTAATCGTCTGGGGCACGTAATACTGCACAGGTGCGGGATTCTGATTCTCGTATCCTGCATAGGTCGGGCTGTAAGACGAGAGCTGACGGCCACCTCCTGGTCCGAATCGCAAAAACCTGCCGATATTGCGCACGGGCTGTCCACGCTGGTAACCAGGCCGAAGGAAGCCTTTCGCCTTATTCTTGCCCTGGAGCACCTTCGCTGCCTTGTTGAAGGAATCCCCGACCGATCCAGACAAGCGGATCGCTGTCGCAATCCCGGTCGTATCGAGCGGCGCAAATTCCCCACGCGCCATTCGATGCATCAAAGATTCCGAGGCATTGGCAACCGCCATCACAAGAGTCGCATCGTCAGGATTACCCGCGACGGCGCGGTAGTTCCCACCTTCGCACTTGAAATGTCTCTGTTTGTCGAATCCCTTGGGCTTTGCCGAATCAATCGAAGTCAGACACGGATTGAAAAAACCGTCCCAAAGCCCAAGCCAGAACCCGCCGCCTTTCATACGGACGGCTCCCGCCTCGGAAAAGAACTTTTCAACGGCAGGAGCCTTGGTCCCCTGGCTCCTGGTGTTGTATGGGCCGCGAAGCGCCAGATATACCCACTGCTGGCGATGATATTCTTCGTCGTTTTTCGGGTTGCCAGGGAACAGGTACTGCGTTGCCCACAAGTGCAGCGCGTAGTATCCGAGAACCGCGCACGAACTTGTTCCAGGTATGGCCTTGCCGTCTGGATCCAGAATGGAACCGCCGTAGTAGCGGACCCCGTCCTGCGAGGCCAAAGCAAAATTTTCAAGCGTTACAATTTCTCGTTCGGATCCACATTTCACCGGCAGCATCATCATCCGGATACTGTTTTCAAACTCGGGCCCGCTGCCTCGCGTCGCGAAAAAACGCCGTGCCGGGATCAAAGCATACCCCTTGCCGCCGCTGAAGATTGCCTTGGTCGTTGCGCCCGTTTTTGGCTTGCACGCAGCAACTCCGACCAGTGACAAAGCCAACGCCAAAGACACCGGGCCCGCCAACCAACTCTTCGTTTTCACACAATGCCCCGACATCATGGGAACCTCCCGTCAAAAAACTATCAGGAGGGTTACGTCAGCCGGGGCGCTGACCTTGAGAGGTTAACGCAACTATCGGTAATCTCTAATAAATTTAAGAATTAAATTAAGGCTCGTACAAGTATGAGTGAAGCGCCTCGAAGTCCGGGCACGGTGGGGAAAAACGCAAACTCAATGCAACACGCCGACAGGAAGAGGAGACCTACCGGTCTTTCACGAAGTGTGTTATCAGCGACCTCGATCACAGGCGCGACCACAACTGTGCTTGATTTTTCATCCGCGCCCTGGATCTGCCGGAGTCTCCCAAGTGGCTGGATTTACTGAAAGTGTTTCGCTGGTGACGTTGAGTGAACTGGGTGACAAGACCCAGTTGCTGGCGATTGTCCTGGCGGCCCGGTTTCAGAAACCGTGGGCGGTATTTTGGGGAATCGTCGTCGCGACACTGGCCAATCACGCGTTGGCTGTTGCCGGGGGCGCCTGGCTGGCGACGATGATCCCGAGGCAGTGGCTGGTCGCGGGACTTGGGGTCACGTTTATCGCTTTCGCGTTCTGGCTGCTGGTGCCTGATGAGTTGTCGGAAGAGGACGAGAAG
>CAWUNT010000373.1:0-2626 GCA_963923405.1 uncultured bacterium
CGTTCCGATGACTTCAGCGACCAGCATTTTTTCCGGCTGCAATTCCGACAATCCGAGAAGCTGGCGGAGGCGCGACGTTTGACGGACTTGTTCCTCGTAGTCCATCAGTCTCGTTTGCAGGATCGCCAGTTTTTCCTTGAGCTGGGCGTTTTCCCGGGCGGCGGTTGACAGCGCGATGTAGGAGTTCCAGACGCCGCCAATGCTCTCGACAAGGCCATCCCACCCCATCACCGCGGGATGGACGATTTCCTGCCCCAGGAACGTGTTCACACGGTCGCCGCGCCAAGGTTTCATGGGCGAGGACAGGAAAATGAACGGGGCCAGCACGGCGCTGGCGATCAAGGCGACTTGTTGAAGGTGGCTTTGACGCGTCGTCACGGCCGGACTGCCCCCGGTTCAGTGCTATGCAGCGCGCCCTTACTGAAGGGTCACGCTGCTCAGGATGTCAATCTGGTCCAAGGCTTTGCCGCTACCGAGAACCACAGAACACAGCGGATCTTCCGCGATCATGATCGGAAGGCCGGTCTCCTCGCGGAGGAGGATGTCCAGGTTCCGGATCAGCGCGCCGCCACCAGCGAGCACGATGCCCTTGTCAACGATGTCGGCGGCCAGTTCCGGCGGCGTCTTCTCGAGGGCGACGCGGACAGCCTCAACGATCGTATTGACTGGTTCCATGATGGCTTCGCGGATTTCTTCAGACGAAACTTCGATCGTCTTCGGAATGCCGGCGACGAGGTCGCGGCCCTTGACGTGCATCGTCTGGATGTTCTCGTCGGGGTAGGCCGTCCCGATCGTGATCTTGATTTGTTCGGCGGTGCGCTCGCCGATGAGCAGGTTGTACTTGCGCTTCAGGTAATTGACGATCGCCTCGTCCATCTTGTCGCCGCCGACGCGGACTGACTTGGAGTAAACGATGCCTGCCAGGGAGATCACCGCGACCTCGGTGGTGCCGCCGCCGATGTCGACGATCATGCTGCCACTTGGCTCGGTGATCGGCAGGCCCGCGCCGATCGCGGCCGCCATTGGTTCTTCGATCAAGTGAACTTCACGGGCGCCAGCGGACTCGGCCGATTCCTTCACGGCGCGCTTCTCGACTTCCGTGATGCCGTACGGAACGCAAATGATGATACGCGGCTTGACCATCGTGCGGCGGTTGTGCGCGCGCTCGATGAAGTAACGCAGCATGGCTTCGGTAATCTCGAAGTCGGCGATGACGCCGTCCTTCATTGGGCGGATCGCCATGATCGAGCCGGGTGTACGGCCGAGCATGTCTTTTGCTTCCTTGCCGACGGCGAGGATTTTCTTGCCGCCCCGGTTGTCGCGCTGGACGGCAACCACAGACGGTTCGTTGGTCACGATACCGACGCCCTTCACGTAGACGAGCGTGTTGGCTGTGCCAAGGTCGATGGCGAGGTCGTTGGAAAACATGCCGGCAAGCCAGTCAAAAATCATCGGATCCTCCAGTGAACTGCATCGGGATGCAGGTTTGTCCAAGTCGGCGACGGGCGTTTTTCGTGAATTTATTCGTCGTTAACACGCCCGACGTTTTTGTGCTACATCTTATGGTTACTTATTTCCCATCTGAGCAGAAATGACAAGAAAGGACTCTCTCAATGCTGCGCTGGAAGAACACGGGGATCCACGGCCTGAAGGACCTGGCCGCGAGAAAGATCCTCAAGAATTCGGGTGCCTATACGACCCTTCTCGTCGCCGTCCTCGCCATGAGCTTTTTTGGCGTCTGTGACCGGAACGGGGGGATGCGGGCTCCGGCCGGATCTGCTGCAAAAGTAGGCAGCGAGTCCATTTCCGGCAAGGATTTCCGTCGCGCCTACCAGGCGACTTACCAGCGACTGCAGTCCCAATACAAGGATTCGTTCGACCCGGCGGCAATCCGCCTTGCCGAAAATGTCCTCCGCCAGCTGGTCGATGAGCGGATGTTATACATCGAAGCCGTGAAGGCGGGCTTGCGGGTGAGTGACGACGATATCGCGAGGTTGTTGGCGGAAGCCGATGCCTTCAAGGATGAGAAGGGAGCTTTTTCCCCCGAGGCATTCAAGAACTATCTGCGGGCCAACCGGTACTCGGAATCAACGTTCCAGGACGAGATCCGGCGCTCCCTGACAGTCCAGAGGTTCCGCGACTTCATCGGTCAGTCGAAATTCGCCAGCCTTGCGGCCGCGGTCGAGGACTACAAGCTCTCGGAGGCGAAACTTGACGTCGAATACCTGAAGCTCTCCCCGGCTGACGTGAAAGTCACGGTCACGGACGCGGAAGTCACGAAATTCGCTGGATCCGACGACGGCAAGAAGAAGATCAAGGATTACTTTGACAGCCACACGAGTGAGTTCAATTCCGAACCCCAGGTCCGGGCACGCCACATCCTCGTCGGGTTCGAGGGCGCACGCAACGCGTCGGCCGATTCTGCCAAGCGCAAGAAAGAGGCGGCGAAGGCCCGTGCTGGCGAAGTTCTGGTCAAGGTGAAGGCCGCAGGAGCGGACTTCGCCAAGATCGCCAAGGAGTTCACGGATGAAGCCGCGGGCAAGTCCAAGGGCGGCGATCTTGGTTTCTTCTCTCGCGAAATGATGGTCAAGGAATTCTCGGATGCCGCTTTTGCCCTCAAACCGGG
>CAWUNT010000374.1:0-2623 GCA_963923405.1 uncultured bacterium
CGGAGGTGGAGGCGGCAGAGGTGTCCCGCCACCCGAACTCTCGCTGGATCCACCGCCGCCGATAAACGGCACCGGGATCACATCCGCGTTGTGACTTTCAGGTCCCTCGGTTCCGTCAGCGGCCTCGTTCGCGTTCTCGCCTTCCTCAGACTTTTCCCCGCCAGCCTCGTCTTTGGACTCCGCCTCTCGCAAGGCCTGCTCGCGCTGCTCACGCTCGCGACGATCGCTGGCGTCTTCCTTGTATTCACCGTCCGCGCTCTTCGGCAGCAACGCGTAAAAGTCGTCCTTCCTGAAGCGTGATCCATAGATTTGCTCCATGAACTCATCGCGTTCCTTGATCTTGCGCTGGTATACCGCCGCAAGATCGTCTGCCCCATAAATGATGTGCGGCGTCAGGAAGATCACCAGGTTGTTCCGCACACTGCCGATGGTCGAATTGCGGAACAGCCATCCGATGATCGGAATGTCACCCAGCAACGGAATCTTTTTATAAGTCTCGTACTCCGTTGACTGCACAAGTCCCGAAACCACCACCGTCTGCATGTTTTTCACGGTCAGGTTCTGGGAAGTCTTGCGCTTGTTGATCTTCGGCAATCCAGTCTGCGAGTCGACCTGGGGCGTACTCGACTCAAGATCAACTTTCATGGTCACGTAGTTGGCGTTGCTGATGTTCGGCTTGAGGCTGAGCGTCAAGTCGACGTCTTCCTTCTCGACCTTCGGGATCGCGACTCCCGTCTGGGCGTTGAATTCCGCTGACTTGAAGAAGATCTTCTCGCCAACCGTTATCTTTGCCTCCTCATTATTGGCAGTCAGGATATGAGGCGAGGATAAGACGCGGGTGTTTGAATCCGTCTTGATCAGCTTGATCAACGCGCCCGGAGTAAACGTCCCGAGCCCCGGGACTTCCACGGAATTTCCGGCGAGGACCCCGATGGTCATGTCCTCGGCGAAAGCCCCGGCAACTTTCTCCACCGCCGCGGCCGAAGTCGTGGTTGATCCCGCGGCCTGGGATGCCACGAGAGGCGCCAGTGAACTGGCCTCCCAGGTCGTCAATACGTTGGAGTTGCCCTGACCGCCGCGACCGCTGAAAATACTCGTCCCGAACTTGAAGCGGTTGTCCACGTTGATATCAAGGATGTCGGCCTCGACAAAAACCTGGCTGCGCCGCACATCAAGTTTCCTGACAATCGAATTGATCGCGTTGTAAGCCGCGCGACTGCCGGTGATCAGCAGCGAGTTCGACTGTTCATCCGCCGTGATTTTAGTGCCTTCGTCGAGCTCAGCGACCGCCGCCTCGATCCCGCCACCGCCGACGCCGCCGTTGGGACCTGAAACCTGTGGACGGAGCGGGGTAACCCGGCGGGATCCACCACCTGACCTGCCCTGGGCCAGGCTGGAGAGGGTGGCCGAGAGTTTTTTCGCGTCAGCGTAATCAAGGGGCCTGACGTGAATTGTTGACTGGCGCGTCGGGTCATCGAGAGGGGTATCGAATTTCTTGACCAGGGTCTTGACGTCCGAAATGGTCCTCGGCGGCCCGAAGATGATGACCGAGTTCGCGCGCTCATCCGTCAACAGTTTGTAGGCCGGAGTCCCGCGACCCGCGCCTGCTTTCATAAGCTCAGTTATCTTGTCGACGATGCCCTTGGCGTCCGCGTAACGGATCGGGACAATCGCTACTTGCGGTTGTTGACCCTGCACATCCAGCAGTTCAAGGATGTCGAGTATGCGACGAACCTTGTAACCACTGTCGCTGATGATCAACGTGTTGGTCTTTTCATAAGCGATCATTGAGTTCGAGGAAATGATCCTGGACAGGGTGTTCTGGATCTCTTTCGCGTCGATATACTTCAATGGGACGATCTGCGTGATGATCTCGTCCGTCAACAAGGTCCACTTCGATCCGAGGAATGTCTTGAGGTTGTCCTTCACAGCCGTCCGGACTGGCATGATCTTGATGACCTTGCCGGTCTCGACGGTCGTCATTCCGAGCAGGTTCAACGCCGAGAGGAACGCCTGATACGCCTCTTCCTTGGTGACCTTGCGGGGGGAGATGATCTGGACCTTGCCACTGACGTTCCGGTCAAGGATGACGTTCTTGTTTGTCCACAACGCTACGGCCTTGATGATGTCCTTGATCTCGGTCGGCTCGGGAAAGTCGATGTTGATCAGTTCCTGGCCCGCGGGGATCGTGGTTGAACCTCGCTTGACCTTGCTCTCCGCGCTCGCGCCTTCGCCAGAGGGAATCTCGACGCGTCCAACACCAGAGGGCTGGCCCGCTCCCAGGTCGTCTGGAGGCGATACACTCTCAGGTCCAGCGCCTCCGGATGCCGGGGCCACTGGCTCGGACTTCACTTTTTCACGCGCCGCGCCGCGTTTTGAGGGCTTGGGCTGTGACCCCGGAGTTACCGGAGTTGCCGGAGTTGGCGGAGTTGGCGGAGTTGGCGGAGTCGCGGGAGTTCCTGCAGCCCCGGAAGTTTCTGGCGCAACCGGCGGAGGCGCAATGACAGGAGCCGGCGGAGGTGTGACAACAGGAGCCGCCGGCGCAGCGCCGATTTCAGCTGGTGGCGGTGGTGGTGGCAAGGTCGGCTTCTCTTGCGCGAACAAGATGCCGCCCGACGCGATT
>CAWUNT010000375.1:0-2620 GCA_963923405.1 uncultured bacterium
GGGCTCGGAGATGTGTATAAGAGACAGTCCTTGAGGGCACCAACATTTCAGAAGGCCGCGGGACAGGACTGCCGTTTCAGTTCGTGGGCGCTCCTTACATCAAGAATTCCGCGCATCTTGTCGAGCGTGTTCGCAAGTTGTTGCAACTCCCGGCCGGGAAGCATCCGCCGGGACTTTATATGCGCGAGGCAAGTTTCGAGCCGACCTCTGGCAAGTGGATGAAGAAGACCTGCAACGGCATGCAAGTCCATGTCGTGGATCCATCCAAAGTCCGCAGTTTTGATTTCGCCGTGGCGTTGGTCCGGGCTTGTATTGAACTTTCCGATGGCGCGTTCGCGTGGAAGGATCCGCCATATGAATATGACCTGGTTACCTTGCCGATGAAGTTGATCATCGGATCGCGAAAGACCGACCAGAAATTTCTGGCCCCGGATTTCTCGATCCGTGACCCGTTCTGGCACGAGGGACACAAGTCGTACGCGATCGATGCCGCAAATATACTGATTTACCCGCGTTCCAAGGGGCTGGTCGGATTCAATCCGTAACAGCCTTTCCGTGGTTGTTGTGATTCAATCTTCATCGTCGCTCGCGCTGACAGTCGACGAGGCTGTCGCGCGGTCCAAGGACTCGTCAACTTCCGCCGCGATCAATTCCTGGAATCCTGTCAGTGAACTCATGGATCTGAAATCCTTGTCGACGCGGGCTTGTTCCGACAGGCGCGGTTCCAGTTGAATGGCTTCACGCAGGGAAAAGAGGGCTTCGTCCTTGCGGCCCAGCAACGCCAGCGCGCAGGCCTCGTTGTAACGGGCCGCCGCGTCACCGGGATCGATCTCGGTCGCGCGCGTGAATTCCGTCAGGGCTGCCGACAGGTCCATCTGGCGGTACAGGGCCAGTCCCAGGCCGTTGTAATATTCGCTTCTGGTTGGTTCCAGGACGATCGCGCGCCGGTACGCTGCCGCGGCGGCGGCCTGGTTGCCAAGTCGCTCAGAGAAGGCCTCCGCCATGTACGCGTGGACGATGCCCTGGCCGGGGCCTTCGTCGGCGAATTCCTGCAATAACGCGACGAGTTGCTTCTCGGCCCGCTGGGACTTGTACTCGTTGTAGACGAACTCCAGCATTGTCGTGCGGTCAGTGGTCCGGGCAACAGCCGCGGTGAAAGCGTCATGGGCCTTCGTGAAATCCCGCGCGCGAAGGTATGCCGCGCCAAGGTGGGCATCCACCATCGCCGGGAATTTCCTGTTCACAGGTTGTGTCTCTGCCGGGACGCTTCGCAGTTGGTCCTTGACCGCCAGAAGTTGCTTGATCGCCGATCGCGATACCCCCAGTTTCCGGTAGGACATGACCGCGTCGGTGAACATGATTTCCTTGTTGCCAGGAGATTCCTTCAGGATACGCGCGTAAATCTTGTGGGCTTCCTCGAAGTTTCCACGTTCAGCCTGGAATGTCGCGAGTGCCTCGTCGAACCCGGCGCGCGGGAACTCTGCGGCCCAGTCCTCAAGTGTCCGGATGGTTGAATAAGGAGACGCCGGGCGTGTCCTGGCGACGATCACCAGATAAGGCGCGATGACGCGCTGCAAACTATCCGGAGCCTTCATGGCCTCGACCAGGGATTCAAGTGTTTCATCCGCGTTTCCGCGATCCGCGCTGATGCGTGCCTTGCTGAAAATCATGCGCCATCCACGGCTCCGCGTCATTCCCTCGCGAACCACAGCGGCTGCCTTGAGGTTCTGGCCCAGGACATCAAGGACTTCGGCCATCGCGACGTACCCGAATTCCTGATCGGGCGCCAACTCCAGGGCCTGGGTCGCGAGTTCACTGGCTGTGCGAAGTGCGTCGACGTCTTGTTGGTCGCTGGCGAATTTGCGCAGGTAAACATGGGACAAGAGGAAATGATGGTAGGAGGAACCAGGACGGGTTTGCAGGAGGCGGACTGTCTCGCGTTCCAGTAAAGGGAGCGCCTCGTCGTCGGAAATCCAAATTCGTTCTTCGAGGCTGGCCAAAGTTGCCGCGCCGGTGGACTCCGGTGCCTTCGCCGGAGGCCTTTTGGCAAAGGCATTTCCCGTCGGGGTGGCCAGCAGGGCCATTGCCGCTATTTTAAGAAAACGGGTCAAAATATATCACTTCCTATATCTTCTCCTTTATAATTCGGATGTTTTCATTGGTTGATTAGATATTTTTAATTCATAATTCTTTAGTTAAAAATTAATCAGTTGTTTCAGTGGTTTATTTTTAAACAAACCAAAGATTGGACGGTGGTCAGGAATCAGGCAGTTACCAGCCGCCTCATTAGATGAACGAACCGGTCGATACGACACCCACGGGGTAATCAGATTCAGTCCGGAAGGTTCGCGTGGGGAAATTCCTCAACAAAGTCAGTCGGCGGTTGCAGGAGCGGCGGCGTTTCGTCGTCGCGATGGCGGTTGCCGCGGTTTTTGGATCGCTGGCCGGGGTTGCCGCGTTTCATTTTCTCCCCGGACTGTCGGCCCGCGACCTGCTGCCAGGGTTTATCTGGCCGGGCGGCGCTGGTGGTGAATCCCGGAGTTCGCAGACGCGGGATAACCGCTTGTTGGAGCGCCATACGCGGCACTTGTTGTTGCAGGCCGCTGGCACCGGGATCGGA
>CAWUNT010000376.1:0-2612 GCA_963923405.1 uncultured bacterium
GCGTCAGTTTTCCTCGAACGTAACGTCCGGGATCGAGTCACCTTGCAGCAATCTTACAGTCACGATGCTCCGGCCTGCCGGTACGGTCTTCGTGCGCTTGCGCTGGGACCACGTGATGCTGTTGCTGAGGCGGTCGTTTCTCCAGCCAGACCACATTTCCTGGAAGAATTCGGCTACGACGAACTCGCGTGTTCCATGGTTCTCGAGGTTCTGGATGTTGACGGAGCCAAGCTTGCTTTTCGCGGTAATCGTCAACGACCCGTCTTCCTCATGCTTCACGGTGAACGGATCGCTGTCTTTCGCGTTGTTGGCCATCTCAAAGAGGTTACGCAACGTGTAGGGGCGACCAACACGGCTGAAGCCAAGTCGCAAACTGCTTGAGTCAACAAGGTCAGCGCTTTCTTCCCTGACGAGCGTTTCGCTGACTTTATGGTCCACACGGCCCCAGACATAGAAACCCAGGTTGAAGGGATTCCAGTTGGAGTCGTACACATACGCGCGCGGGCCGGTCATCTCATTGGGGGTGTATTCATGAATCTTGCGTCCCCATGCGACCAGTTGCGGGAAATCAAGGTTTACGCCGTCACGTTGCGCGATCTCAAGGAGCGCCGCTCTCGACAGGTATGTGGCTTCCTGAGGCCGGCTCTCCGGAGCGAAAAGTTTGCGGTTCGCGATCATGAGCTTGAGGGTCTTGCCCGCGTCGAGGTTTTGCGACAGGGTCCGCGCGCCTTCACTGGAGTCGACTTCGACTGTGGATTCGTCACTGGCTCCGACGCGTCCCGTGATCATTCGCGAGCGTGCCGCGGCGGTTTCAGAAACGAGTTTGCCCATCATCCGGTACTGAACCTTCGTGTTCGTCTGGTTCCGCAAGTATTGAAGCACCGCGGATACCTTGAAGGCGATTGGCGAGAGGCGCATGCCCTGGCTGCGACGCGCGGGCGTTGCTTCCCCCTGCGTGTCACTGGCATCACCGACGAAGTAACGCGGGGAGATGTCGCGGATGAGGCGGTCGCGGATGCTCCGGGCGTTTTCAGACTGGCGATTGCCCTGGTCGCTTTCTCTCCTGTCTGCTTCGCGCTCGAGACGATCAAGTCGTTCACGGCGCAACTGGCGTTCCACTTCTTCCTTCAACGACGGTACGTCTACCTTCTGGTCTTTTTGTTCTTCCTGGTTGTCCCGGGATGAATCCTTCTCACTTGATTCAACTGCCATAAGGCTGTCGGGGCTGACTTTCTCAACCATCATCTTGATGATCGACTCGGCCGCGGAGGAAAGCCTGTCGGAATCGGATTCAATGTACCCCTCTGCGCTAGCTGTCTGGAGCGCGTCGGCGAGTTTCGTCTTGAGGTCCGCCTCGAGGACGACCGCGGTTGCCACCGGGCCGTTGTATGCAAGTTCGGACTCGAGCGCCTTGGCGACGTTCGCGCCGTTGAACGCCATCGCGCCGAATTCGCGGGTTTCACGTGCCTCGAATTTGAACGCGGTCTGCAATTGGATTCCGAGTCCGCGGCTCACTTTCGCGAGGAGGCGGTCGGCGTCTTCCTTGCTGAGCTCGATCGAGCCGCTCATGGTCTCGCCGAGCCATGTCGTGATGTTGGTATCTGGCGGTGACATGAGGACTGGCTTGCCGATCCCGTCAATGCGGACTTCGATGTTGGTGATCGGGAGTGGGGACAGTGACCAGACCTTGTTTTCGGGCTGCTTGAGTTCTTCGTAGTGCCTGTTGATGTTCGAGCGCAATTTCTCAAAGTTGCAAGTATTCGCGTAACGCTCGGATTCGGGCAGGCCCGCCTTGGTTTCGCGCGCTTCTGTGCCGCGCTGGAAGTTCAGGGCGAAATCAAATGAAATGTTGCCGTTGGCAAGTGGCAGCATCTTGATGGCAACTTTGTCTTCACGATCTCTTGCGATATTGACCTTGGGGATGACGAAGTAGGTGCCGCGGAAACGCTGGGTGCCTTGGAGGATGTGGTAGTTGCATTCGATGTTGACGTCGGTTGGGACCGGGTCGAATGAGACGCCGTCCGCGGCGAGGCGGGATCCAGTGTCGCTGTCTCCCAGGTGGCTTCCACAGCCGCCGAGGCTTGTGGCAATTGCGAATGCTGTCACAGTAAGCAGGTTACTCTTGAAGCGGCGCATGCTGACTCCGTTGAATACGGGTTTATTTACAAGCGCCGGAAAAATATCAGTTTTTATAAAATTGTAAAGAAATTTAATGTATTATTAATGTGTCATTTTAACGCATTGAATTTATTATGAAATATCAATAAAAACTACGCAAGTTCGTGGGGTTATGCTGTCATCGGAGGATATAAAGCACTTCGATGTCAGACCCTTGAGAGGGGGCGGCGCAGGGCTGCAGGGCACCGAGGTACACGAAATTGACAGACCCGGGCGCGGGCAGGGTCCACGATTCATTGAGGCCGCAAACATTGCGCCGGGTGAGGAACCCAACATAGGAGCTGTCAGGAAGTTTTCCTCCGGTACATTCAGGGGCTGTGAAAGTGAAGCTGCGATGACCACTTACAGTTTCCGTTCCGGGCCGGAAGTCTGT
Organism: uncultured bacterium; assembly: GCA_963923405.1. Classification (GTDB taxonomy): domain Bacteria; phylum Bdellovibrionota_B; class Oligoflexia; order Oligoflexales; family RGVZ01; genus RGVZ01. The sequence goes on from CAWUNT010000376.1 coordinate 2,552, forward strand.
CTTGCGGCATGTGATGGTCGAAGTGCGGGTCTTGATCCTGTCTCTTATACACATCTGACGC
>CAWUNT010000377.1:0-2606 GCA_963923405.1 uncultured bacterium
ACCGCCTTGCGTTCACAACGCCGGCGGCGGTCCAGCCGGAAGTCGCGGGCGGCGATTATTATCAAGGCCAGTGCGCGGAACTTTGCGGTTCGTCCCATGCCCTGATGCGCCATGTCGGCGTGGTGCACACGAAGGATGGATTCGAGCGCTGGGTGAAGGCGCACAATACGGCGCCGAAAGTCGAGACAGCATCCCAGCGTGACGGCGAGCAGGCGTTTGCCAAGTGCGTGGCTTGCCACGTGATCGAGGGCACCCCGAGCGCGGCCATCCCTGGTGACAAGATCGGCCCGAACTTGTCGAATTTTGGCTCCCGTTCTCATCTCGCGGCCGGGACTCGCAAGAACACGGACGAAAACCTGGCCATCTGGTTGCGCAACCCTGCCGACCTGAAGCCGGGCTCCTTGATGCCGAACCTCGGCCTGACCGATCAGGAAATCGCGTCGTTGTCGGCGTATCTGCGTCAATCCACTTACAAGACTTACTAAGCGTCGCGAAGGAAGTTGAAACATGTCTGCACACGCACATCCGAAAACTGGAATCTGGAGCTGGATCACCACGGTGGACCACAAGCGCATCGGCATCCTGTATGCCGTCTCGGCGCTGGCCTTCCTTGTGATCGCGGGAATTGACGCGCTGTTGATGCGTACCCAGCTGGCGATGCCCAACAACGGCATCATCTCGGCCGAAACATACAACGGCCTCGTCACGATGCACGGCACGTCGATGATTTTCTTGTTCATCATGCCGCTCAGCGCGGCGTTCTTTAACTATTTCACGCCTCTGATGATTGGCGCGCCAGACGTCGCGTTCCCGCGATTGAACGCGCTAAGTTTCTGGATTTTCCTGTTCGGCGGCTTGTTGCTCAACTCCTCTTACCTGATCGGTCAGATGCCAAACGTCGGCTGGTTCGCGTACGCGAATTTGACATTGAAGCAATACAGCCCGACCATCTCCGTCGACTTCTGGGTGTGGGGTATTCAGATCCTCGGATTGGCCTCGCTGATCGCCGCGATCAACTTCTTCACGACGATCTTGAACATGCGCGCGCCTGGCATGACTTTGCTCAAGATGCCGATCTTCGTCTGGACGACGCTGGTGACCCAGGTGCTCCTGATCCTCGCGCTGCCGGTCATCACGGTCGCTTGCGTCATGTTGACGTTTGACCGCGCGTTTGGAACGGGATTTTTTGATCCGGGCGCTGGCGGCTACGTTCTGATGTGGGAACACTTGTTCTGGGTCTTCGGTCACCCCGAAGTATACATCCTGATCCTTCCGGCCATGGGTATCGTGTCCGAGATCCTCGCCACATTCAGCCGCAAGCCGCTCTTTGGCTATACGGTCATGGTTTACTCCAGTTGCGCGATCGGGTTCCTCGGATTCGCGGTGTGGGCCCACCACATGTTCACCGTCGGCATGGGTCCCTGGGCGAATGCGCTCTTCTCTGCCGCGACGATGTTGATCGCGATTCCGACCGGTGTGAAGATCTTCAATTGGATTTCGACCCTGTGGGGCGGCAAGATTCGTTTCACCACCGCCGCGATGTACGCGATCAGCTTCGTCGCCATGTTCACATTCGGCGGTCTGTCGGGCATCATGCACTCGTCGCCGGCCATCGACACGCAGCACCACGATACCTATTTCGTCGTCGCTCACTTCCACTACGTTCTTTACGGCGGCGCCGTGATGGCTCTTTTCGGCGGGATTTACTACTGGTTCCCGAAAGTCACCGGCAAGCTCATGAACGAGACCCTGGGCAAGATCCAGTTCTGGCTCTACATGATCGGCTTCAACCTGACGTTCTTCCCGATGCACTTCCTCGGTCTGCAGGGGATGCCGCGTCGTATTTACACTTACGCTCCGGATCAGGGCTGGAACCTGTGGAACGTGGTCTGCACCCTTGGCGCGTACATGACTGCCGTTGGAGCATTGCTGTTCGCGGTCAACGTTTTCTGGAGCCTGTGGAGGGGCAAGGTCGCGGGCAATGATCCGTGGGATGCACGAACGCTGGAGTGGTCATTGCCGTCTCCTCCGCTCGAGCACAATTTTGACGTCATCCCGACGGTGACCCATCTGGACGAATGGTGGCACCGCAAGTACAGCGAAGATGGCAAGCGCAAGCAACTGCCGCCGGCGCCAAAAGTGGACATCTCGAAGATCCACCTGCCAAATCCCTCGTACTGGCCGATCGTTCTGGCTTTCGGAGTCCTTCTGCTGGGAACCGGTTTCTTCCTGCCGTCATTCGGACACATGGTGGCGATTGGAACAAGTGTGGCTGGATTCCTGATCATCCTGGGGTCCACGTTTGCCTGGTCGTTCGAAAAACCGTGATTGGATGAACTGATTAAACAATCCCCTGAAGGAGATTGAATCGTGATGCTCGATACACACCATGCAGGCCACCCGGGATCCGCGAACGCGCATTCTGACGGCCATGAGGCTCATGCCCATCCGACCAACACCGGTGTCGACAACCGCAAGTTCGCGATGTGGACCCTGATCGCGTCCGAATGTTTTCTGTTCGGTACCCTGATCGGCAATTACTTGATCCACAAGAACCGTGGAGTTTCCGGCCCGACCCCGCAGCATGTCTACCAGATCGACATCAC
>CAWUNT010000378.1:0-2580 GCA_963923405.1 uncultured bacterium
ACACAAGGAGTATCGTCGGCAGCGTCAGATGTGTATAAGAGACAGGGATGGCGGGCGCGCATTTAGGGACGTGAAATTCCAGAAAGGTCACCGGTAGACATGGTCACCGACTCAATCGCCACCACGGCAACATCCCGTAAATTGGCATCATTTGCATGGCTATGCCTTGTTTACATTGTGTTTGTTATTGTTTGGGGAGCATTCGTCAGGGCGTCCGGATCCGGCGCCGGATGCGGTAGTCATTGGCCCCTTTGCAACGGGGAAGTCCTGCCCACCGCGCCTTCGGCGAAGACCCTGGTCGAATTCTCCCACCGCATCACCAGCGGTCTTTCCCTGTTGCTGGTCGCGGGACTGTTTTTCTGGACTCGCAAGTCCAGTATCAGGGGATCGGAACTGCGTCGCGCGGCAGGATGGTCGTTCGTTTTCATCCTTGGTGAGGCAGCCGTGGGTGCGGTGCTGGTGTTGCAGCATCTGGTCGCCGCTGATTCCTCCGTGGCACGTGCGGTCGTCATTGCCCTGCATCTGGTCAACACCATGTTTCTCGTCGCTGCCCTGACCTGGACCGCGCTGCTTCTGACGGTGCGCGAAGGCGCAGCGCTGGGATCCCCCGCAGCCACCGCGATGCAGGGGCGGGTCCGTCAGGTGGCGGGGTTGCTCCTCCTGGTCGCCGCGTCCGGCGCGATCGTGGCTCTCGGTGACACTTTGTTCCCGGCCAAGGATCTTGTCTCGGGCATGGCCGAGGATCTCTCCCCGACGGCCCATTTTCTGGTCCGTTTGCGGGTCCTGCATCCGGTTCTGGCCATCGGGACTTCCGTGGCGCTTTGGTTGGTCCTCGGGGCTACAGAAAAACTGAACCATAACCGTGGCTTGTTGGCTCAACTCACTCTGGCCTGCCGGTTTCTGCTGATCTCACAGGTCACGATCGGGATCCTCAACTGGCTTTTAATGGCACCTCACTGGCTGCAGCTGGTGCACCTTGGCGTCTCCAACGCCTTGTGGGTCGCGGTGATCGGGGTGATATTCGCCCTGAATCGAATTGCCAAGGCCACCCCCGTGGGCTAAACGGTCTCCAGCCTTCATCCCAACCCTCATAAAGGATAGGAGACTGGACCATGATCAAGAACCCAGTCATGAGCCTTGCCCGGAAAACACCCGCCATTGGCGCCTTGTGTTTGGCGGTTTTTCTGTCTGCTTCGATGCCGGCTGTCGCAGGGCGCACGGGATCCGCCGTGCCCGACCAGGGCCATGAGGAAGCCTGTCCTGCGTTCGAGCAAATTCTTGATGGCGCCGAACAAAACAAGGCCTCCGGTGCCTTGCCCGCGGGTGAAGGGTTTTCTCCAGGCGCAATGGCAGCCATTGCCGAATGCGTGGTGCGCGGCGCCCTGAAAAACGACGCGATCCAGTCGGAACTTCGTGCCTCTTTGCAAAACCTTTGGCTCCGCGATCTTGCCGGGCGTCATGAAGTCGACGCCTTGACCACTCTCCTCAATCAAGCAAGCGGTCAGCCCTCCCGCGCGGCCGCGGCATTTTTCGCGGCGAACTCGATGCTGCAAGTGGCCGAGGCCTCGCGCCTGCTTGATACCCCGATGGCGAAACTGCGGGTCAGCGAAGCCCGCGGCGCGGTGGTGGAATTCGCCCGTTCGGCAGCCTTGACAGGAGAGTCCGCGACGGAATCCGCTGGAATCCAGGAAAGTGCCGCGCGCGTTGCCGGTCAGGTTGACGAGATCGCGAAACTCGGCGCGGTGACCGTCCGCCGTGACATGGCGGCCAGTGTGGCCGTTCGCCTGAAGACTTTGTCCCGGCGCAGCCAGGGCAAGTTTGACGAACAAGCCCGGGAAATCGACAGCCTCTTCGCGGAAGCCAACACCAAGTCGAATCTGGTGGAGACCTCGGGCCTGCGCGGACAGGAACAGCGCGAAGAAGTCGCGACATGGACGGCTGGGTTCGACAGCCGGTTGATGGGCACCATCCGCAAGGTCTCGCCTGAGGCGCAGACTCCGGTGGAAGCCGTTGAAATCTGGCACGCGGCGATGCGTCGCGAAGGCGTCAACTCGCGCGAGGCGGAGTCCCTGGTCGAATTGGCTCCCGACCAGATGCGTTCTGAAATTTACGAGACGGCGCAGGCCATCAGGATGGCAATTCCGGAAGTCCGCAAGAGCGTCGAGCAGTCGAGCGGCATCATCGACCGGTCCATGATCGGATTCACGGCCGAATCACTGGCTGCCCTGCGGCAAGTGGAGATGGTGCTTGATGGCGCCGCTGTCAGGGCGCGCCGCACGACAAGCCCCGAGGAACTCGTCCAGGCATGGAAATCGCGTGACCAGTTCAAGTTGCTGGCAACGTGGACGCTGGAAGCCGCGGCGGCGAAATCGAGGACATCCGGACGCCTCGCGACGGTTTACACTGGCGCGGTCGCACGCATGTGGCAACCGGGCGTCATGTTCCTTCGCATGGAAGACCTTCATCAGGTCCACGGCATCATCGAGGACCAGAATTCAGAGAACTGGGTGCGCGCTTTTGTGAATCGCCGCATGGCGGTGGTTTACGCCTGTCTCTTATACACATCTCCGAGCCCACGAG
>CAWUNT010000379.1:0-2578 GCA_963923405.1 uncultured bacterium
TGCATGCCAGCCTGCCTCTCCTCGTTGTGACCCTGCAATTGAGCCAGATTTTTGTCGCAGACAGTTACGCCCTTTCCGCCATGCCCGGATTCATGATCGCCGCAGGAGTCCTCGTCAGCAGTATCAAGCTCGACATGCGACGATTCAGCTATTTCGCCGTCGCGCTCTGCGGAATGCTCCTCGCGTATTCCATGTCGATCGCGAGATCATGGACCGCAACCGACAAACTTTGGTTCCGCGCGGATGAGGTTGAAGAGACCGCGGACAGCATCTACTTCACCGGGACATACTTGCTGAAAGCAGGACAGAATGACGAGGCCCTCGCGCGAGCCATGAGGCTCATTGACGTGAGTGGCATGAATTCCAAGGCGATCCGCCTGGTGGCATTCAGCGTTTGCGACCATCCGCGACTCGCCGAACAGGAAAAACGCGCACATTTTGAACGCCTTGGAATCAATGACATGCCGCCAGTCCTTGATTGTCTAGCTGGAATGCAAGAAACCCGTGGGGAATTCGACGACGCGGCGAGGATCATCACGGATATCGCGCGGAAAGATCCAGTCTACTTGCAGGTGGAGATGTCAAACGGGATGGAAAGGCTACGCAACGCTTGCGCGAAAGCATCGCGAAGCAAGCTTCAATGCGAACTCGTCCTTGAGGCATTAGGGAAGAAAAAAGTTCAAGACGGGAATTGAAGCCATTCCGAGCAACAGTCGAAGTGCCCCCACAGGCAACCCATCGCGGGCGCGCTCCCGGAGTTCCATCATCACACTCATCAACATGGCGCCACCGGCCAGGGCCAGGCAAAAAGGCAGCGCGCGCATGGTCCACTCCAGAGCGATTCCACCTGTCATCGCGCCAAAAAACTCAACAACACCAGAGAGCACACTGCCGATGACAGCATTGCGAACAGACCAGCCCATCGACTGGAAACAAAGCACGAGAAGCGCGCCTTCAGCGACGTTCTGAATGGCCAAGCCGATTTGCAAAACCAAGGCCTCGGTAAATCGCGTTCCGGCCAGTGACGATCCGGCGCCCATTCCTTCCGGAAAATTGTGAAGGATGATCGCGGCAGCGAACATCAATCTCGTTGTCCCGCCTGGAACCGCACGCAACGGTGCCGTTGCCGGCGACCTCGATGACCATTCGACGAGGGCGTGACCGACGACAAGGAAGAGAACACCTGTCGCGAATCCTCCGGCAACCAGTGCCAGCAGGGATAGGTTATTTATCGCGTCGATGAGGTTCGGACCAACCAGGCTGAACGCGACGGCGGACAACATGACCCCAAGCGCAAAATCCACGGAGGATCTCAGACCCTCCATCGATGAGGTTCGGGAGAGCCAAGGCGTAAGAAATGCTCCCGCCGATGTGCTCACCAGCGAAAAAACCCCTCCGACCATGGCCAAAAAAATCAGCGATGTCATGGTTTTCTCTTCCCCCAGAACCAGACATCGCCAATTTACCGGAAACTATTAACAACTTCCAAAGCACCCCTGTCATTTCAGGGGGTTGGATTATATCCCGTTACCGGCCCGCAATACCGAGGCGATCACCGGATCGGAGCTTTGGCGACGCATGTATTCGGCAATCTTTACGGCCGGAACAGCGTATCCAAGTTCTCCCCAGACTTCCTCGGAATCAGAGGAATAAATCTGATCCAGGTACGCGGCATCACGCACCTTCGGATTTTTCGGAATGCGACCAGTGGAGATGATTCCAATAATGTCGCCATTGTCCCGGGCGGAGATCGCCGAACCCGAATCACCGTGGGAAATGTCACAGCCCAACGCGAACAACCAGACTTTGCCTTCCCCCGGATTCACCTGGTCGGGATCGGACATGAACCGGAAATCGTTGTCTTTCGAGTAAACCTTGCAGTCAGAATCCAATGTCCCGCGGTATTGCTGGTTTCTGGTGACGCCGGCCACGCCAAAGCCAGCCATCATCAGCTCGCGGCCCTTTTCAATTGGCGCGTCAAAACGGATGTTTACTTCACGTCCAGCCATTTGCGCGGCCATGGCGTCGTCGGTGAAACGGATTTCGACAAGACTGAAATCCACGTCTTTCCATGTCGCGATCAGACGGCGACAGTAGGCCGAATGGGAAACCATGTTGCCGCCGAACCAGAACGAAATAGATGTCATGAAGCATGACCCTTCATTCGGAATGACGTGGTTATTGGTCGCCAGGACGTGAATACCATTGTGCATTCCAAGGTAGTAACCGGTCGCGCTGCCAATGGACGCCGTCGCTTTCACAAGGCGCTGGAACTGCGGGGTCGCCGAATTCATGACGTCATCGTCGATGTCGAAGCGCCCCCATTCGGGACCGATCTGATAGTTTGAAACCGGATATCCCCCGCGCTCAAGGACGTCGAGTTTGATCACCTCACGGAAATCACGAAGGCTCGAATAATGGTTGGATCCAGAGCCGCACGCAGCTGCGCCAAAGGCGACAACGGCGATCACAAGGTTGTTACGGAAAGCACGAAATGCTTGAGCCGCAAGGTTTACATGGCACATGGATCTGACCCCCTGATCTTTTTCAGTTCATGGAGGTTTATATGCGATTTTAA
>CAWUNT010000380.1:0-2569 GCA_963923405.1 uncultured bacterium
TCGGGTTGAGCAACGTTTGTTGCGCCGCGATGTTCGCGGATGCCGGCCGGACTTCGATGGACCTTCCGGATCCTTGGGCGTGAAGTTCGCGCGCCAGATCGAGGTCGAAAGTAATGATCAGGAGCAGCGCGCCTGAATTGTGCTCCCGGACGAACCGGACGAATTCCTGCCGTTCCTCGCTCGTCGACGGCGCGATACGCCAGTTGTAAACATGCACTGGCTTGCCGTGGGCGAGTTCCCCGGCCGTATCGTCAAGGACATGGTTTTCCAGCTGCCGGCGTGCGTCGGCGCAGACCTCGTCAAAGTCAGCGAACAACAGGTTCACCGTTTGCAGGCGCCTTGCTGCCGCGATGGCCTCAGCCCAGCGCGGGTCCGTTATGCTGACCGCTGGAAGACCGAGATCCTTCAGGGCAGCCTGCCACGCGGTGTTCAGTTTGACGGCGCGTTCATCGAGTTCGGCCAGTTTCTGGGCAATTGATTTGCTGCGTTCCCGCGTCTGTGTCAGGCGGGCAGCCACTTTTTGTTTCTCATCGCGGTAACGGATGATGGAACGCGCCTCGCCCAGGATGATCCCCGGGTGTGACAGGTCGGCCGCCTTCTGGCTGTTGGTCAACTGACGCCACTCAATGATCAGTCGCTCGAGTGCCTCGAACCGGGCGAGGCGGTCGCGCATTTTCTCGCGAAGCTCGTCTTTCTCCTCGTCGAGCTTCACGAGCTCGATACGGTTCAGCAGCAAATCGACAAGTTGCTCGACGCGGAAGTCAGCGCCTTCAGCCCCGAGGCCCATCACGTGAACCATTTCCAGCCAGGCTGCCCGTGCGGCCGCGCAATCTTCTTCCAAACGGGCCATCGCGGCGGAAATTCCGTCCCGCTGCGCGTCAACGTCGGAACGGATCGCGGCGATGTGGTTTTGCATGACTTCCAGGCGCTTGGTGGTTGACTCCAGCGCGGCCTGTGATGCCTCGAGCATGTCGACAAAAACCCGCGGCGGGAATTCGGGCGCGCGCGCCGGCCCAGGGGCGGGCGGAGCCTGCGTTCCCCCGTGGATCGAGTCCTTGAGTTTTTCGAACCATGTCTGCGGTTGCTGGGCCCGCGTGACCTGGGCATGGACAGACATTGACTGTTGCATGATGGACGAGGGGGCGGGTGACATCTTGAGGCGGAGCATCTGGATGCTGGCCTCGAGTTCGCCCGAGAGCTCGTCATCACGACGGATGGACTGTTCCACGGAATGGATATGCTCGAGAACCAGCGGGTCAATTTCCTCGCGGGTGGATTCCAGCAACGTATTCCATTGGTCGCGGAGTGTCTGTGTGGCTTGATACCTGGCAAGGCAACCCAGCGCCTTGCGCCATTCGCGATTGAGCAGGGCGTGTTGCAGGTTCGGCGATTTTTGAAGGCCGAAACTCGAGAGCCGCAAATTCAACTCGTGATCCAGTGCCCGCAGTCGATCCTGGATGGCGCTGATCCCTTCCGCGGGATCAAGCAAGGGAACCGCCAGTGCCTTGATCTTGTCGATCAGCTCGATTTCCGGCACCAACTGGTCCAGGCGACGCTGGTCGTCGCGCGAGAATGAACCCGGCGTTTCCAGCCCACGCAATTGCGCCTGGATCATGGCGGCCTCGCGCGTGAGGGGTTCGATCTCGTCGACGAGGCGCTTGAGGATCGCCGGGTTTTCCCCGGCACGGTCCATGATGGCTGCCCCGAGGATCGACGCGATTTTTGATCCGGCTTCTTTCAGCGATCCTTCAACGAAATCGCGGAAATCAGGCTGGGTTTGGTTGTTTTTGCCGCCCTTTCCGGCTTTGCCCTGGGCCGTTTGCGCGCCGCCAACACCGTTCGGATTCCATGGCGCCAACGAGGGACGTCCCCCCGGTCCTTTGCGGACGTCCATGATGGCCGCGATCTGGTCTCCATCCGTCGTCCCTTCCTGGTGGTTGCCACTGAACGCGAGGTCCAGATCCAGCAACGCGGAAAGGAGAGAGCTTCGAATCTGGTCACGGTTAAGGTTCTCGCCGTTGCGTGAAACGGTGAATCCGGCGGTTCCGCGGGTGATCACCCAGGTGTCGCCGGCGCTGTCCGCGATCTGGACCGCGGCATCTGAAATCAGGTTGGAGTGTGTCCCGTTGAGCACCAGGGCCAGCGCGGCATTTGCTTTTTCCCGCGCGGCATCGTCCGCGGTGATGAAGCACACCGCATGGCGCATGCCTGCTGTGCCCCCCGTGAAACGAAACACTTCCGGTTCCTGGCGTCCATGAGTGCGGTACTTGATCGCAGTGATGATCACGATAGATCTCCGGCGGTCTGGTTGTGACTTTCATAAAAAATTTGGCGTACAATCATCTTATCATGATTAAAGCCGGAACAGACCTGCTGGAGTGCCTCGCGTGCCTGCGTTTCGTGCCGCCGGAACTGGCGCGCCGGACCGGGTTGTCCGTCATGTCCGTGGCGGCCAGATTCCCCGATGCCAATGTGTCCACGGGTTCATTGATGGAACACGCCCTGACGGTGGAGATCCCGGGATTCGGAAAACTGCCGCATCCGATCGGGCTTGGCGCCGGATTCGAGC
>CAWUNT010000381.1:0-2564 GCA_963923405.1 uncultured bacterium
TTGACGGCCGCGACGGAATCACCGCCGCCGATGACCGTCTTGCCGTCACTGGCCGCCATCGCGTTGGCGACTGCCATCGATCCTTTCGCGAAGGCTGGCCATTCGAAGACACCCATCGGCCCGTTCCAAAGGATCGTACGCGAACGGCGGATGACACCCTCGTACGCCGCGATCGTCTTCGGACCGATATCAAGCCCCATGAGGCCCGCCGGGATGTCGACTCCGTCGACCTGTTCGGGCTTGGCGTTCTCCGCGAATTCCGTCGCGCACATGTGATCGACCGGCAAGTGGATCATGACGCGGCGCTGCTCGGCCGTGCGAATGATCGACTCGACGAGGTTCATCTTGTCGTCTTCCACGCGTGACTTGCCAACATCCGCGCCCTTGAACTTCAGGAACGTGTAGGCCATCGCGCCACCGATGACCAGGTTGTGGCAATGATTGAGCAGGTTCATGATGATGCCGATCTTGTCCGACACTTTCGATCCGCCCATGATCACCGTGAACGGCGCCCCGGCCGACGTCAGCAACGATTCCAGCGCTGCCACTTCGCGCTGGATCAACAGGCCAGCCGCGCGCTGTTCCGGGGGGAAAATCCCGGCGGCCGCGTCGACCGACGCGTGCGCGCGATGCACCGTGCCAAACGCGTCATTGACGTAACAGTCAAAACCCTCGGTCAGGACCCTCGCGAAGTCCTTGTCATTCTTTTCCTCGCCATCGTTGTAGCGCAGGTTCTCGAGCAACATCACCTGGCCGGGATCCAGGCGGTTGAGGACCTGGATCGCGGGTTCGGTGGCGTAGTCGGCGCAGAATACGATCTCGCGACCGAGGAGTTCTGCCATGTGGGCGCCAACGGCCTCCAGGGAATCGTCCTGCGAGTGGGCCCCCTTCTTCGGGCGACCGAGGTGGCTGCACATGACGAGCTTTGAAGTATGTTCGAGGATATACTTGATCGTCGGAAGAGCCTCGCGGATCCGGGTGTCGTCCTTGATGACCCCGTTTTTCATGGGTACGTTCAAGTCGAGGCGCAAGAAAACCTTCTTGCCGCGAAGGTCCAGATCTTCGAGTTTGCGGAGTTGCATGGCGGTCTCCTGTTCGTTTCAGCCCGCGCCAATGTACCGGAATTGAGGCCCAACATGAAGCAAAGACACCTGTTCATCATCGATCCTCTTGAAGAACTGAATCTGGCCCTGGATTCGTCTTTGCGCATGGCGCGCGCCCTGTCCGCGCGGGGCCACCGGATCTTTTTCGCGACCATCCGCGACCTGAGTTGGCGTTCTGGAAAAGACGCGGCGTGGGTTCGGGGCGTTGAGGCAACGTTCCGGGAAAAGGACATTCACCCGGAAGTGACGTCGAAGTCCCTGCATAGCCTTGCCGACTTCGAGGCAATCCACATGCGCAAGGACCCGCCATTCGACCTGAGTTACATTGAGGCCACATGGCTGCTGGATTCCGTCGCGTCGAAAGTCCGGATCTACAATCAGCCGGCAGCCCTCCGGAACTTCAACGAGAAGGTCTCCATCTTGCTCTTCCCCGATGACATCAAGCCCGCTCTTGTCAGTTCAGATGCCTCTGAAATCATTGATTTTATTGAAAAAGAATGCGCCGGCGACGCCATCGTCAAACCCCTCGCCCTGTTCGGCGGGCGGGGCGTTGAGCATGTCCGGATTGGCGATGGCGGCCTGTCGACCGGCGAGGCAACCAGGCAGATCACGGTGATGACCCGGGACGGCATGGAGAAACGCATGGTCCAGCCGTTTGACAAGAAAGTCTACGAGGGCGAGGTCCGGGCATTCTGTGTCGGTGGCGAACCCGTCGCCTGGTCTTTGAAGCGGCCTGCGAAGGGCGAATTCCTTTGCAACACCCGGGCGGGGGCAACGGTAGAGCCTTACAAACCGGCCGCTCAGGAAATCGTTCGGGTCAGGAACGTCGCGTCGCGACTTGCCCAGGCCGGGGCGCCGATCGTCGGATTTGACCTGATCGGGGGATTCGTCTCCGAGATCAACATCACCAGCCCGCGACTGCTCCTGCCGCCGGGCAACGCTGCGGCCGAGCAAGCGGCCTACGAAAAATTTGCCGCCTGGATTGAGCGGGATGCTACTTGAGGCGATTCCTCAACACCCTTGATTTACTGTTGAATCATTGCCGTCTGAGCGCGGAATTCACTCCGCGTTTTTAAACTAAAGTCACGTACCCGCCTCACCGAAACTCCTGTATTACTTCGAGGGGTTCTGGATGAAGCTTCAATTTCGGATGCTGGTCATTGCAGGGTCCTTGGTTGGATTCCTTTCGGGCGCATGCTCACAGCAGTCCAATTTTTCGGGCAAGATCAGGACCTGGCAGGAACAAACCGCATCCGGAGACCTGAATCCGGCAGAAGTCCTTGCCGCGGCCATTGCCGTGTGCGGACTCACTGCCAACAAGACAGCTGCCTCACCGGGTGAGGCCGTGACGTTCACGATATCCCAAACCAGTGGCGATCCGGCGACAGGTTTCCGCGCGCTGAGTGACGGGATCCAGGTCGCAAGCACCGGAACATTCACTCATTCAGCAAGGGAGACTGT
>CAWUNT010000382.1:0-2549 GCA_963923405.1 uncultured bacterium
GCGTCAGATGTGTATAAGAGACAGGATCAAGGCCCGGACCCTCCGCCGTTTGACCCATTCGGCGATTTTGGCGGACGACTCGGGCCTGGTGGTCGACGCCCTGGATGGCGCCCCCGGAATTTATTCGAGCCGCTACGCGGGGACCCCGGAAGGAACGCCGAGAAAAGACGCCGATGCCGCGAACACGCGCAAACTTCTGGCCGCGCTTGATGGTGTTCCCGATGCGCGCCGGACCGCGCGCTTCATCTGTTGCCTGCTTTTCATCGACGAAGGGGGACAGGAGACCGCGATCGAGGGAAGTTGCGAGGGTCGGATCGCGATGGCTCCGTCGGGGAAAGGCGGATTCGGGTACGATCCTGTTTTTCTGGTCCCCGGGCGCGGATGCACCATGGCGGAGTTGCCGGATCAAGAAAAGAACATGATCTCTCACCGCGCGTCGGCGGTGGGGAAATTCCTGGCCAAATTCTTGTAGGAATCACCGCGACAGGTTGCCGTCAGAACCCCGTCCCGGCACCCGGGGTGTAAGTTGACGGCGCCTCGTTCCATCCCGGACCTCCAGATCCACCATCGAATCCGTCCGAGGACGACTTCTCCGCACTCGCGCCAACTTTGGACAAGGCTTTTCTCGCGGCTTTCTCGTAGTCAGCGAAGTCGCTCTGGGTACGGATGCCACCAAAATCGATCATGCTGAGAGACTGGCGCAACTCGCTGGCATACTTCCGCGGATCCAACAAGTATCCGTTCAGTATGTATAACGCGCGTCCCGCGTCTTGTTCTTTGGCGTAGCATCGCGCCTGAAGAAACAACCCGTTGCGTACGATGCGCGATTCGCGAGGGGCAAGTTTTTTCCGGTTGGCCTGTTGCTGGATTTCCACAAGGATCGGGATGGCTTTGGCGCATTCTTCCAGTTGCCGGTAAGAGAAGGCCATCGCGAACAACGCACGGTAGTCGAGGGGCTTCTCAACTTTGGCCGCTTGAAATCCCTTGATCGCTTTTTTCCAGTCACGTTCGCGGACCGCCGCGTACGCCTTATCCAGTTCACTCTTGCGGGGTGCAGCAGGTTTCGCCGGTTGCCGCGCTGTCGACGCGGGCGAAGCGGGCGCGGGACCGGCCGCACATGGCAAGGCGATCGTCACACCTGTCAAGGCTGCCGCGATAAAGACCGCCGTTCTGAATTTTCCGAAAACGACTTCCATGATTTCTGCCCCGACTCCATTCAGGACGTCCAGCCGTCATTCCCAGAGCAATCGTCCGGTTACCAGGAACTTTTTACCGGTACGGTCGTAATATTCTATCCTGATTTCAACACCCACCGTCACCGTGGAGGGATTGACCGCCATCGAAGGCAACATGAAACCGCCATCGCGTAAATAGGGACGCAAATCAACACGCTGCCATTTTCCCTCGCCCTCGTGCGTCAACGAGCGGTAACTCAGGTAACCGCTTTGGATTCCATTCTGTGCCAGCTGGCCAAGAATCTCGGCCAGGTTGCCGGCGTCAGCGCGCGCGTGCAGCACGGTTCCGTCCGGAGCCCGGCTGGCGATCTTGTTCTTGAGGATGTCGTCGTTTGCGCCGCCGACCATCACGGTGGCGATGGTTGTCTTGATCCTCTTGCCATCGATCGAAATGGCACCCGCCTTCAATTGATCCGCGGTATCCACACCCTCCTTGCCGCGGTCCGGGGCACCGTCTGAGAGGAAGAACAGTTCCTTCAACGCGTCGCCACGGCCGAGCGAGAGGATGTTCATGGCCTCCTTCAGGCCAATTTCGTAATTTGTGCCGTCAGTCGCCGCGCAAATGACGTCCGCGATATTCCCGCCGGCGGCGATGTCCTGGTACAGGTCACTCGCATTGTCAAAGAAACCGGATGAGGCGTACTCCACCGTGCTGCTGAAAGTCGCGACGGCGAAACGGTTGTCCGATCCTTTGGCCGCGACTTGTAGAACCTGATCCAGCGCGCGCAACCGGGCGCAAGAATTTCCGCGACGGGGATCGTTGTCCTTCATGGAACCCGAGACATCGACGACCAGCATGATATCGCGCTTCGAATCCGGAGCGGCGCAGACACTGCCGCTTAATGAGATCGGATGATTCGCCACGTCGGCTTTCGAGACACGATGATCGCCGCTGCCAACGAAAAGAACCGGTTTGCCGTCCTGGGTGACCGGGTGTCCGGGATTCGCGTCATCACAGGGAAGGTACCAGGTAAGGTATGCACCATGGACGGTCGGATCGTAGGAACCTTCCTGACGCATCGCGTCGCCGGTGGTGAATTTCGGCCCCATTCCCGCGCCGAATCTTTCCGAGCCGCACGCGGAGAGCGCGACAGACAAAGGTGCCGCCACGAACAAGGCGAAAAGGTTTGTTCTGTTCATCATGCTTCCTCCAAAGTTGCATGATCAAAAGCGACCGGTGTTTCGCCCGGATTGCGGAAAACTTGAAGAATTTTTACAAATCACCGTGATTGCGGAAGGTTGGGCGCAAAAAAGGCTCAAGAGGCCAGTTTTTCCAAAAGAAAATTTGAGATTTCACTAAAGCGTTGACGGATC
>CAWUNT010000383.1:0-2548 GCA_963923405.1 uncultured bacterium
GGGTCCGACACGACCTTGATCGACCTCGCCCGCCGCTGGCTCGAAATCAAGGAACGCCGCAAGTTGCCCCCTCTGCGCGTTGTCCACCGCATCGACAAGGGGACCAGCGGCATCCTCGTCTTCGCCCGCACGCCGGCGGCCGAAAAGGGCCTCGCCCGCCAATTTCGCGATCACTCCATATCGCGAAAATACCTCGCCATTTGCGCGGGACTCGTGAAATCCACGACCATCAAATCGCGCCTTGTCGATGATCGCGGCGATGGATACCGCGGCAGCACCACGCACCGGGACCTCGGCAAACCCGCCATCACGCACGTCGAATGCCTCGCGACAGCTGCCGCCACCGCGCACTCACTTGTCGCGTGCCGTCTCGAGACCGGCAGGACCCATCAAATCAGGATTCACCTTTCCGAATCCGGTCATCCCTTGTGTGGTGACACGGTTTACCGCAGGCCAAAGCGTGGCGATGTCGATCTCCCTGACACGAGTCGATCACCGCGCCTCGCCCTGCATGCCGCTGAACTCGGTTTCGTTCATCCGACCTCCAACCAGGACCTGGTTTTCACCAGCCCGTTTCCCGATGACCTTCGCCGACTCTGGAAAGAATTGGGAGGCAACCCCCTCATTGAATCAGGGACCTGATACAATATAGTCCGGAGGTGCCGCCATGTGCCGTTTTCTCGCCTACAAAGGCCAGCCCGTCGTGATGGACAAGTTGATCTATCAACCGTCCAACTCCCTGGTCCAGCAGAGCATCAACGCCCATGAGATCGAGGAACCTCTCAACGGTGACGGCTTTGGCATCGGCTGGTACACGCACAACCTGGATCCGCGCCCTGCCGTCTTCGTGTCGGTCAGCCCGGCCTGGAGCAATCGCAATCTCCGCAATATCGCCCCGCGGATTGAATCCCACTGCATGTTCGCCCATGTACGTGCCGCCAGTTTCGGCGAGACATCGGAATCCAACTGTCACCCGTTTCATTTCCG
Organism: uncultured bacterium; assembly: GCA_963923405.1. Taxonomy (GTDB): domain Bacteria; phylum Bdellovibrionota_B; class Oligoflexia; order Oligoflexales; family RGVZ01; genus RGVZ01. Next base: position 988 of record CAWUNT010000383.1, read on the forward strand.
TGAATTCATGTTCATGCACAACGGCAGCATCGAAGGATTCGACCACATCAAGCGCGAGATCCGCCATCGCCTCTCTGACGAGACGTACTCCTGGGTCCACGGCCAGACGGACTCAGAACATTTTTTCGGACTTTGCGTCGACCGTCTGCGTCGCATCCCGATGGGCAAGGCCACCGTCGCGACGATGGCGACGATAATCCAGGACGTCATTCGGGAAGTGAAGCAAATCAAGGAGTCAAAAGGGGTCAAGGACGGCACGTGGCTTAACATGGCTCTCACGGACGGCCACTCCCTGGTTGCCGCGCGTTACGTGTCCGATCCGGCCGAGACGCCCCTGACACTCTATTACTCCTCTGGATCGCGCTATGTCGTGGAGAACGGTTCCTGCCGCATGGAGCACGCGGAATCCCATAACGCGGCCGTACTGGTGGTCTCTGAGAAGTTGACGAGGACTGAGAAGGACTGGAACCTGATACCGGCAAATCACTTCATCCTCGTCAGCCCCGGTGGCGACATCGATCTGCAGAAAATCGACGATTGAGGCGCCCCGCTGATGTGTTATTCGCCGATGGTGCAGAAGTCGCTGAAGCTGCTTGAGGCCGAATTCGGGGTGACTCCTTTGCGCGATTCGTTCGTCGCTTACGAAAAGCTCCACGAAAACGACCCAAAGAAGTTTCCAGACTTTTCGCGTGAACAGATCTTTCCCGGCCACTTTGCCCCCGTCGTCACTTCCGGTCACATCGAGCCGATGCGTTATGGCGCGTGGCCCTCACCGGATATTGGCGATCCGCGCCGTTACACGACTTACAACGCGCGTGCCGAGAACCTCGCCTCACCGTTCTGGCTCGGGTGCCCGGAACTCGCGACTGGCGTCGTAAAAGTAAAAGCCTTTCTGGAATGGGTTCTCGTTGCTGACTTGCTTGGGGACAAGAAGGTCAAACTCGGGGAGGTCGAGGAAATCTTCGCGGCCAAAACCGCCGCACGCAAGAAATCCGCGGAGGAGTCAGGCAAGAAATTTCGACCGTCCGAGTCCGAGAAAAAGCCGCCCGGGGAGCGCAAGGTGACGATCCTGATCGCGCCGGACCACGCGGAGGAACTTTACGTTCCGGTACTGGTGTCGCGTCACGCGCCGGATCGGGATTTCAAAGGACCGCGCGGTGGTTTCGCGATCATCACGGGCCCGGCGCCGCCCGAAATCACGAAGGCGGGCCATGACCGCTGCCCCCTTCATTTGACGCGAGATGCGGCGCTGGAATGGCTGAAATCAAAACCGCTTGAGCGCGATTCGCTCAAGCGGCAACAGGAAATGCGTTTCAAATACCGGCTTTCCGGTGCCTGAATGGTCAGGCCGCGCGGCGCGGTGAGATCGAATCCGGTGGTGATGACTCCAGCAAGTCCTCGTTCGATACCTCGATATTCGATACTTCAATGTTCGACGACGGCACGCCACTGGTGGGTTGCGCCCCATCATCCGATGCCATCGCCACTTTCGCGTACGCCCGGCGTGCCAGCGCGTTTCTGACACTGAACAGAACGCCCAGCAGGACCACCATGACGCCGG
>CAWUNT010000384.1:0-2546 GCA_963923405.1 uncultured bacterium
CGTCGGCAGCGTCAGATGTGTATAAGAGACAGAGGCAGGACAGTTCCAGGCGAGTCTCGATACCAACGGAATCCTCCTCTCGGAAAACGGCAAGTCATCCCGGTACCAGTTGAATCCGGCGGGCATGGTTGACGCGATCACGGCGGTCAGTGTGTTGATGGCGTCACAGGCATCCGAAAATCCTGACGCGGAAGAGGGCAGTAGCGAACCGGCGCAGAAATGCCGCGAGTTGCTGAATGCCCTTGTTGCCGAGTTGGATCCGCATTCGTCGGTCATGTCTCCCTCGGCATACAGTGAGTTGCGCCAGGGTACAGAGGGAAGTTTTGGTGGACTTGGAGTCCTGGTCGGCATCCGGGATCGCGTGCTCACGGTCATCAAACCGCTGCCGAACAGTCCTGCTTCGCGCGCGGGGATTATTTCAGGTGACCGGATCGTTCGAATCAACAACCAGCCGACGTATGGCATGGCGCTGGAAGACCTCATGGAATTCATGCGCGGAACTCCCGGGACGCATGTGACCATGCGTGTCTTGCGCGAGGGGGCCCAGGCCCCGATGGACATCGCCCTCAAGCGGGAGGTCATTCAGGTAGACTCGGTGACTTCACGCCTGGTTGAGGATCCGAAACTGAAAATAATTCATATCTCCGTGGAGTCATTCTCGGCGAAAACATCCCGTGAAATCCTGTCCGCGATGAAGTCGTTCAAGAGAACTTATGGTGCGATCGACGGGATGATCATGGATTTGAGGTCGAACCCGGGTGGACTCCTCGATCAGGCCGTCCAAGTCACTGACTTGTTCCTTGAGGACGGTGTGATCGTGTCGACGCGCGGCCGGCGCGAGGAAGTAGAAGTCGCGGGAAAAGGATACGACGAAGTCGAATTTCCCCTGGTTGTTTTGATTGATGAGGAATCGGCGTCTGCCAGCGAAATTGTGGCCGGAGCCCTGCAGGATCACGGGCGGGCGATTGTCGTGGGCAGGCCGAGTTTCGGCAAGGGTTCCGTCCAGACGGTGTTTGAGTTGCCGTATGAGGCAGCCCTCAAACTCACGATCGCCCGTTATTTCACCCCCGCCAACCGGTCCATACAGAATGTCGGGATCATTCCTGACATGTGGGTCCAGCCATTGATCGAGCGTGGCGAGAACCTGAACCTTCTCGGGCCGTCCCGGTATCGCAACGAGGGGTTCCTGCTTCACCGCCTGGACGAGAAATTGCAGACGCGCCAGCATCTTGTTGCCCTGGACGAACGTATGTCCGAGTCATGCTGCGCCAAGGCTTACGTCATGGCACCCAAGACCGAGGAAACAGAGGCGGACGAATCCGTGGAGGCCGCAAGACTCCTGATTTCCGCGGCTCACGAATCAGCGGATCGTCACAAGCAGGATCATGGTTGGGCGCTCGGGCGGGCGAGATCGCTGGTCACCGACGAAATCGTAAGGAACAAGTTTGGCAAACTCGCGAGCGAAGCCAACAGCTGGTTGAAATCCAAATTCGGGATCGCATGGGACATTCCAAATGGCAAAGGCCAGTTCCTTTCCCTCGCGGTTGATCCCGCCGGTGTCGATTTCACGGTTCAATCAATGTCTGGCGCGGCGGCGGTCTCAGGCGCCGATGCCCGTTTCCTTTGGACCCTGACCAACAAGAACTCGCATCCACTGCAACGCGTGTCCGTCTACTTGCGGGCATCCGGATTTGCCGGCGAGACGAAGGAGATCCTCGTCGGGTCAGTGAATCCTGGCGAAACCAGGTCTGGAAACATCAGCGCGCGTGTGCCGTTCTCGCCGAAAGACGAATCATGGGATGTGGACATCGGCGTTGCTCTTGACGCCTGGCCCGTCACGACGTTGACCCGGCAGTTCCACCTGGATACGCGGATCCTGGAACGGCCCTCACTGAATCTTGTCAGTTCAATCACGGGGGAAACCGGCGGCGTTCCCAATGGTGTCCTGGACCCGGGAGAGAAGGCCAATTTGCATATCGTGATCACGAACGATGGCCAGGCACAGGCGACGGACCTGGAATTTCACGTGGTGAACTTGAGCGGATCGCGCGTGTCTCTTGGCGAGGGGAAACTTCCGGTGTCTGAACTCGCGCCAGGCGGAAGTGTGGCGGTTGACCTGCCCGTGGTTTTCAGCGGTACTCACGCTGTTGGAGAAGTCGACATTGGCGTTTCGATTGATTCCCGGGAAATGGAAAACCCGATGGCGCGGCAGATTACATTGCCGGTCTCAGTGATCGCGGGGCGTGTAGGCGTGATGTCATCACCGGCGGTGCAACAGTAAATTGATTTATTTTCGGTACGGAGGCTGAAACTTCACATGGAACCCACGAAGACGCGCAAATTGGCCTTGATCGCGGGCAAATCGAGTCAGCTGCCGGCACTTCAAATTTTCTCGCGATTCATCGGGATCCCCGGAGAGAACATCGAAGTGCGCGTTCACGCGTTCCTTGGTTCAATCCCGGAATCAATGCGCAATTGCGGGTTCGCCTTCACGCTGTATGAGCACTGTCTCTTATACACATCTGACGCTGCCGACGATACTCCTT
>CAWUNT010000385.1:0-2528 GCA_963923405.1 uncultured bacterium
AGTTGTTGATTCGTGTGACAAAGGCCTGCAAGTCATTGCGCAAGTCGCTGCGTTTCTGGACTTTGATCGTGTTGACCAGGATCTGGGCGACAATGAGCGTGACGGTCGTCGCGAGTCCGATCGCGACGAGGACCTCGACCAGCGTCACTCCTGCCTGTCGGTTCCGGGCGATGGACCGGATGCCGGGACGCTTGTTTGTTTCAGGAATCATTGCCATGCGGGTTCCGATCTCTTGCCGTTTCCCCCAAGGAATCGGGAGTTTGCGCAGGAACTTGACATGCCATGGTTAGAGACGGGGCTGAAACGGGCAGCACGGTTGTGTCGGGTGGATCGAAGAAGCCGTAATGGCCCGGTTTTATTGACTTAAAATGACGGAGAGGCGTGTCCTGATCTCGGAGGGTATCCGGGATGGGTCGGTCATGACCGCGCGGGAGACTGCCGTGGCGCACCCGCAACCATGGTCGTGCGCTTTGGATGTCTTGTCCAGCGTAGCAGCGAGATCCAGGATGACGTTGTTGGCTTTCGCGACGTTGGCCCGTACGACGGCGACGACGGCGTCGGCGGAAACCTCGCCTTCGTGTTCATTCCAACAATCGTAGTCTGTGGCAAGAGACAGCATCGCGTAATGGAGTCCTGCCTCGCGCGCAAGTTTGGCTTCCGGCAACGCGGTCATTCCAACGACACTGGCGCGCAATTGCTCGCGGTAAAACAAGGACTCGGCCCGCGTCGAGAATTGGGGGCCTTCCATGCAAACATAGGTTCCGCCGGAATGGGCCGTGCCATGCGCCTTCGCGCGCGCAAGGACATCCCGCGACAGACTGGCGCAAAATGGTTGTCCAAAAGAGACATGGCCGACAACGCCGCCGCCAAAAAAAGTCGACGGGCGAATTCCCTTTGTCCGGTCAAAAATCTGATCCGGAATAACGAGATCGCCGGGGTGGATTCCATCGGCCAGGATGCCGACGGCGCTGACCGCAAGGAGATGCGTCACACCGAGTTGCTTCATGGCCATGATGTTGGCGCGGTAGTTGATCTCAGATGGCAGAAGGCGGTGCCCGATACCATGGCGCGGGAGAAAGAAAAAACGAGGCGCGTGGATGGCTGGCGCGCCGTCCGGGGCATGCTCCTGGCCATGGACGCGCAGTTCAAAAACCTTGTCACTCGGCACGCCGAAGGGGGTTTCGATCGCGTGCTCGCGCGCCACGGTGGCTCCTTTGATGGAGTAAACGCCGGAGCCACCGATAACGCCGAGTACGGTCATTGTCTCATTTCCTGCCGAATTTGCTCATCAAGTCGTCCAGTGTGTAGGACTTCTCGGGGGCCTTGGGTTTCGCCGGCCCGCGCGGGGCAGGCGACGCAGGTTTACCGGCGGCAGGACGCCCGGTTGTCGCCTGAGCGCCGGAGCGCTGGGATTTGCAACTGAGGCTGATCCGCTTGCGTGCCTTGTCCACTTCGAGGACGCGGACTTCAATCACGTCGCCCACGGCGACGACTTGTGCCGCGTCGGTGACGAATTGATCAGAGAGTTCGCTGATGTGTACGAGCCCGTCCTGATGGACGCCGATGTCAACGAACGCCCCAAAATTGGTGACGTTGCTGACCGTACCCTTGAGCTTCATGCCCGGGCGCAGGTCATCCATCGTGGTCACGTCGTCGGAGTACATCAACCGCGAGCCATCTTCGCGCGGATCCCGGCCTGGCTTGATCAACTCGGCAGCGATGTCGCGCAGGGTTGGCATGCCAACAGACTCGGTCACGAACTTGTCCCAGGGGATCGAGTCAACGATCGACTTTTGTCCGATAAGTTCCGGCAGGGATTTGTTGAGGCTCTTCGCGACGGTCTCGACGACGGCGTAACGCTCCGGGTGGACCGCGGAGTTGTCGAGCGGGTTCGCGGAATCCGGCACGCGCAAGAACCCCGCGGCTTGTTCGAAGGCTTTCGGGCCGAAACCGCCCACTGCCATCAAATCCGATCGGGATTTGAAAATTCCCGACTTGTCACGGTGCGCGACGATTGTCTTGGCCAGATTGGGGCCGATGCCGGAAACATACGACAGCAGCTTGAAGGAGGCTGTGTTCAGGTTGACGCCAACCTTGTTCACGCAGCTTTCAACGACTTCCTCGAGGCTCGACTTCAACTTTGTCACGTTGACGTCGTGCTGGTACTGGCCAACGCCAATCGAACGCGGATCGATCTTGACGAGTTCCGCCAACGGATCCTGCAGGCGCCGGGCGATGCTGATCGAGCTCCGGATCGTGGTGTCAAGGTCCGGAAATTCCTCACGCGCGATATCATCCGCCGAGTAGACACTGGCCCCGGCCTCGTTGACCACGACACGTTTGACGTCCTTGAGGTTGTTGTCCTTGAGGACGGAGATGATGAGCTTGTCGATCTCGCGGCTTCCGGTCCCGTTGCCGATCGCGAGGCATTGGACGTTGTGCTTCTTGATCAACGCCAGCAGGACTTTTTTGGCCTCTACCGATTTTGGCGATTCCTCCCGCCCCGGGTCCTGTCTCTTATACACATC
>CAWUNT010000386.1:0-2513 GCA_963923405.1 uncultured bacterium
GATGTGTATAAGAGACAGATTCAGGGTTCCAAGCCCTGGATCTGTTGAATCGACCTGTTGTTGCTGATGCAAGCTGTTGTGGAGGTTGAAGCTGTCATGAAGCGTTCCCTGTCTTATTCCAGAAATCTGACCATTCTCGCGATCGCCGGTGGCCTGTTCCACGCCTGTGGTTCGGCCAGCTTCAAAGGTGATGGCGGCGGTTCTGAGACAACCCGTAACTTGCAGCCAACCGCGGCTCCCATGAGCCCGGCTTCGCCGTCGATTCGTGGCACGGCCCCGGTGAATCCTGGCTTGAATCCGGCGGCGAATCCTTCCGCTCCGCAGAACACCACGACCAACACGGTCCAGACCATCGGCGGGATCGTCAACCAGATCCGGAACAATATCGATGTGACGCGTTCCGACCGTGAAATCGTCTTTGGTGGAAACAAGGTGTTTCACATTGGAGACGGCCGGTACCCGGCATCCAGTTGCCAACGCCAGTTGCAAGCGTATGACCTCAGTGGAACGAAGTACGCTTTCGAGTTTGAAGTGACAGAAGACGCGACCACTCTTGAGATGGATGTTTTGACGGTGTGCGGTGTTGACTACAGTGATTCCAACTCCGTCAACCTCGTCCAGAAGGGCGGCAGCAACCTGCGTCGTGAATTCATCCGCGCGGGGGTTTCGAGGACAGGGTTGCGCACCATGACCGTCGGCAAGGGTCGTTATGAGATCCTTGTTGAATCCGGGCGCAACACATCTGCCGGGGTCGAGGGCGGTGACAATGACGACTTCATCGTCGGTCAGGTCCGCATCCGCGCCTCGAAGAATATCAATCCTGGCAATGTGCGGGTCGAGTAAGGTCCTGCCTTCTTATTCGAACCAGCCATCAGCCCACGTCATCCCGGCCAGGTAATCCTGGCCGTTGACGTTTGGATGGAAGCAGTCGATTTTCGACACATGCCCCATGTTGAAAACGGGTCGCGAGGCGGATTCCGCGAAGCGCACATTTTGCGGGAATTCCGCGCTGACGCGTTCAAGCACCGCGTTGGCGTCCTCCCAGCGGCGGGCAAATCCCGCGCGCTCCTCGTCGGTACGTTTCGCGCCCAGCAGTGCCGGGCAAATCTTGAACCTGTTCCAGGTTGACTGGCATCCGTTGGCAGCGCCAAGGTCGCGCAACAGCGGCATGTTGGGAATCGCGCTGACCAGAATCTTCACGTCCTTGTTTGCGTCCACGAGCGTGTTCAGGATTTTCCTGATGTCATGCTCATAGCTCTCAAGTTGGGCTTGATGTTCTTCATCCCAGGCGCAGACGTCGTTGGCGCCGACCAGGACCGTGACATAATCCGGCCGGGATCTGGCCAGGAGAGAAGCCTGGCGAACCACGTCCGGCGACTTGCTGCCAGAGATGGCGAAGTTGCGGGTCGCGACCTTCTTGTCTGGCATCAGTGCCCTGATGCGCAACGCGTGACTGTTCACTTTTTCCGCGTTTTTCGTGCCCGTCGACCAGTTGATTTCCCGGTTGGCGAGAGGGCGTTCGGCATCCATCGCGGCGGTTATGGAGTCACCGATGGAGGCAGCAAGGAAGTCATGCTTCTGTTCAGTCGAGATTTCGTCGTCGCTCGCGACGGCCGTGGTGGCGAGCGCGGTGGAAACCATGGTCAAGGCGACCAACAATTTATTTGGGCGGGCCCAAAAAAAGCTGCCAAGCATAGTGATCTCCGTCACATTTTCATGTTGGGAGGTTGCTCGGAGCGTCAGGACGGGCCTGAAGAGAAATCTTTCAATAAACCGTATTTATTTGGGTTTTTTTTGGTTTTGACGGTTTTTCACGAATCGTGGTTGGGTATTCTGGGAATCGCGACGGGTGTTTTGTGGCCGCCTGTGTCCCTGCCTGTTCTCAAAACGTTCGATCATGAACAGTGAGAGCATGGTTCCAGTGAAATACATGAAGGAGTGGGCCGCGATGGCATGATCCCCAGACACTCTGCCGCCGAAGCCCAGCATGACAAACAGGCCGATGGAGAGCATGAGAGCCGCGCGCAGGACCGACTGGTCACGACGAACGAGGAACTCTCCCCGTCCGATCGAAACGAGCGTGGCTACCGCGATGACGCTTTCGATGATGGTGATGAGGTACCAGGAGAAATCCAATCCGCCGGGAAGGTCCACAAGCCATGTGTGCGCGAACTTCGCGGTGAACCATTCCGGGATTCCGCGACTCATCCATTTTTCGCGTGCCTCGATCGCGAAGATCGAAAGCAGCATGAGTTGAATGGCGACGGTCTTTCCGCGAATCTTGAGTTTCATTGCAGCTGGAGCCTTTTTCGAGGGGGCATTTCAAGGATTCAAGAAGAAGAAGTGGTCGGGGTAGCGGGATTTGAACCCACGACCTCACGCACCCCAAGCGTGCGCGCTACCAGTCTGCGCTATACCCCGATTTCTTCTTAAAGGCGCTTTTGACACCCGGGACCGGGACGTCAAAAACTTGGCATGCCAATTGATAAATTGACAACATAAGGGTGGTTAAC
>CAWUNT010000387.1:0-2505 GCA_963923405.1 uncultured bacterium
TGCCAGTCAGTACCGCCATATCGAAAGCGCTGCGGACATCTTCCGCAAGACGCCCCACCTTGGTCGCAGCCTCGGCCCCCGACTTCAGGCTGAACTGGGGAATGGCGACCGCGTACACAAAACCAACAAGCGCGATGACAACCACCACTTCGAACAGGGTCAGGCCGGAATCTCCGGCGCCTCGCCCACTCAGACCTGGCAGTGCTCGCGCCTGCTGCACCAATTTTTTTCCTGCCTGTTAAGGAGCCGTCCCGCCGGCTGGTTGTTCCGGATAAACGATGTCGTCGGCATTGCCGATCGATCCATCCGGACCGCCACTGATGATCTTGAAGTTCCGGCCGTCAGACTCGTACTGGAATTTGTTGCCCCACGGGTCATTCAACTTGTTGTTCTCCGTGTAAGGACCACGCCAGGTCTTCGCGTCCGCGGGAGCGGTGATCATCGCCTCAAGACCTTGTTCTGTCGTCGGGTAACGGGAGTTGTGAACCCGGTACAACTGAAGGCTTTGCTCGAGAACGCCCATGCCGAGCTTCGTCTGGTCCTTCTTGGCCTCTTCCTGCTGGCCGATCAGGTTCCTGACAAGATACGCCATCAGCGTACCCATGAGGGCAACCACGATGATGATCTCGATCAACGACATGCCGGCCTGCGCGGCGCCCTTGAACGGCTTCTTCAACATAAGCTTGAGACTGCGAAGCAACTTCATTTGGAATCTCCTGTGCACCACAACTTGGGAAATCACCCTACTCTAACAAAAAACCGCCTTCATCGCACACGATTCATCACACTGAGCATCGGGATCATCAGCGCAGCCAGGATTCCCCCCGCGCTGCCCGACATGACAATGACCATCGCCGGCTCGATCAAGGCAATCATGGAACTGACCTTGCGCTCGACCTCGGCATCATAAGCCGTCGCGACATGACCCAGCATGGCCTCCAACTGTCCCGTCTTCTCCCCGGTCATGATCATGTGCGTCACGAGAGGTGGGAACTGCTCACTCTTCTCAATCGTATTGCTGAGGCTTTTCCCCTCCTGCACCGCGGTCTTCGCCTCATCGAGGACACCCGCCAGCACGGAGTTTGGCACAACGTTGCGGGTAATCTCGAGGGCCGCGATGATTGGCACGCCGGAATTCAGCAAGGTCGACAGTGTCCGCGTGAAACGAGACACGTTGGTCCGCAGGATGATCGGTCCGAACACCGGAATCTTCAGCGAAATCTCATCAAACTTCCTGCGTCCGGACTCGGTCCCGATCCAGTATTTGACGGCGAAATATGCGAAAACGAGTCCAGCACCAACCAGCCACCAGTAAGACTGGAGAAACTCGGACGTCCTGATCAACAACTCCGTGTACCACGGCAGCTGGACTTTCAAGCTGACAAAAACCTTTTGCAGCTTGGGCACAACACTCACGAAAAGAAAAGCAATGATGCTCGAGCTGGCGACAATCATCACGGCTGGATAAGTCATGGCGCTGACAATCTGTCCGCGGATCTTGACCTGGTATTCAATGAAATCCGCGAGGCGCTCCAGCACCAGCGCGAGCGTTCCCGATGACTCACCTGCCTTCACCATGTTCACATAAAGCCGGTCGAAAACTCCCGGGAACGCCGACAACGCGTCAGCGAGGGACTTTCCCTCAGAGATCTGGTCTTTCACAGAGGCCAGCGCGTTCTTTAGGACCGGGTTCTCAACTTGCTGGGTCAACGCGCGCAGCGACTCATCGAGCGGGACCGACGCCGTCTGCAAAGTGGCGAACTGCCTCGTCATGATCGCGACGTCCTGCTGGGAAACCCGCGAACTCGTGAAACGCGACTTGGTCTTTGCCTTGGCGGCGACCTGTTCCTCGCCGATCGTGGACACAATGATCCCGTCCCGCTGGCGCAACTTCTGGCGGGCGGCCTTGATGGAATCCGCCTCGACCTTGCCCTTTTTCTGGGCTCCGGTCGCGGAATCGAAACCAGTGTAGGCGTATTGCGGCACTGAGGCTCCCTTGATCCGTTCTCACCACACAAACAAAATGATCACCGCACGAACGTCACAAACCAAGGTCGAGATCGTCGGTCTGCGTTTTCTGGATCGCCTCATCAATCGAGGTCAACCCCGCGACCACTTTCGCCATGGCCGACTCGCGCAACGTCTTCATGCCACGTTCGATCGCCACTCGCTTGATGGCTTTGGCGTCCTGCGACTTGATGATCGTCTCGCGCAGCACATCGTCAAAAACCATCAACTCGTAAACACCGAGGCGACCAGCGTAACCCTGGTTCTGGCAGCGTTCACAACCACTCCCAGCGCGGTAAACCTTGCCACCCTGGAGTTTGTCCCTGGTGACACCCAGAAGTTGCAACTCCCGTTCATTCGGATCATATGCCTCGCGGCACGACTGGCATAGTTTCCGCACAAGGCGCACCGCGGCAACACCAAGCACGGCCGAGGAGATCTGAAATGGCTGGATATTGAAATCCATGAGTCGCGTCACTGTCGCCGCGGAGTCGTTCG
>CAWUNT010000388.1:0-2493 GCA_963923405.1 uncultured bacterium
CATTGTTCCCGTAGCAACCGCTGCCGTGGTTCTGCTGGCGGCGATTGCCCTGCCATTCCTGATCGACCTGGAAAAATTCAAGCCACAGATCCAGTCTGTTGTCAGCGGAGCTGTCAACGCGGAGCTCGACTTCAAGTCTATCCGGCTTCACGCGATCCCCAAACTGGGGGTCACCATCAAGGACGCCGCGATCCGGAACACGGATCCGAACTTCAAAGGCACGACCCTGTTTAAGACAGACGAGCTGTTTCTCGCCACTGAATTCTGGTCCCTGCTCAAAGGAAAAATGGAAGGGGAACTTCGCGTCGTGAATCCGGCGATTGAAGTGGCCATGAGCAACGGCACCAACAATCTCGCCGCCTTGGCCAAGGCCCCCCCTGCCGGGGTCGCGCCGGCGCCAACACCTGACACCGCCGCCGGACCCGCCGCTGCCCCGTCGGCAGGGACCGTGTCTGCCATTCGCGACCGCGTCCTGATCAAAGCGGTCACCATTTCGGGGGCCTCGGCCACAGTCAAATCAGACGGGCGTCAGTTGGCGAAAGTTTCGGATCTGGATTTCTCGGTCCGCAACATCGGACTCGATCGAGACATTGAAATCACTCTGGATACGGACCTGAAGGCCAGGGAAGCAGGCGCCATCGCGGGTGGATCCATCAGCGCGCGCATGACAACCCGCATTGATTCCGCGGCCGACGCGCTTTTCAAGCAAATCAACTTTGACGGAAAGCTGGATCTGAGCGGACTAGCGTTGAATTTCCGGGACGCACTGGTCAAGAAACCTGGTCAGCCCATCGCGATGCAAATCAAAGGCATGGCCTCGACGAGCAACCTGCGCGTCGATCAAATGGGATTTGACATCCTTAACATCCACGGCGCGGGCAATCTCGCCGTGCAGGATTTCAAGTCACTGAAAACCATTTTCGCGATGAATATTTCCAGCCCTGATGTGTCCAGTCTCGGAGCGTTGTTGCCACAGCACGAAAAGATGCTGCAAAAGGCCTCATTGAAAGTCGAAACGAAGGTTGACGGCCCGCTGGCTGACTTGTCGGCTGTGCAAGCCGGGGTTTCCGTAGAGAGCAAGCTCGCGGGATCAGACTTTGCCCTGAACGTCGGAGCGACCTCCATCCTTCCGGCAAAGGCATCAATCAAGTTAACCAGTGAAAAGATCGACCTTGGCGCATTGGTCAAGCCATTCATGCCCAAGGTATCCGCTGGAGAGGCAACGGTTGCCCCGACTCCAGACGCGCCTGCGACCGCGACATCCGCGCCGACGGCTGGAACCAACGCCAACGCGGCGCCTGAAAAAGATCTCGTCCTTTCTGACGAACTCAAGCAGACGTTGAAACCTCACGTGATCGATGTCGATGTTTCGTTGCGGGAAATCACATGGGACCGCCTGGCCATCAAGGGACTTGTCGTCAAGGCGGGTTTCAAGGACCTGCAACTCGCCCTTGAGAGGTTCGCGATGCAGGCACTGGGCGGCATAATATCACCCGATGGAAAATTGAATCTTGCCGCGGCGCCGGTCGACTTCAAGGGGTCCTTCAAAATGGACGGCGTCTCGGCGACGGACGCGATTGAAGTCATCGCCCCGGCGCAAAAAGATGCCCTGGCGGGAAAACTCAGTATCTCGATGGCAGCCGATGCCAAAGGAACGACCCGCAACACCCTGGCGAGGACACTCAACGCGAAGGGCTCTTACTCGATCTCCGACGTCAAGTTGAGTGGGGGCTCCCTGCGTCCCCTTGTTGCCGAATCATTCGCGGGATTCGTCTCTGGCCTTGCCTCAGGCAAGGCCGCCGACAAGGCGTTCAAGAACATCGAGAAATTCCTGGAATCTCCGCTGGGCAAGAAACTGCCACCGGACAAGAAACCAGACATCAACTCACTGAAACAGAAAGTTGAAGGCATCAAGGTAGTCCGCATTCCGGACAAGTATGCCGGAGAGAAGAAAGTCGGATCCAGCAGCGGTCAAATTGAAATCAGGGAAGGAAAAATCCGGATCACGTCCGATTCCTCCAGCGACCTCGGACGATTCAAACTTGACGCGATCACGACCGTCGAAGGGGATCTGGACGGACTCGTCAATGTCACCTTGTCGGAAACGGAAACCCAGGGCCTCGTGAAGCAGAGTGAGTATGCCGCATTACTTCTCGACAAGAACAAGTCCCTGACGCTCCCGTTCAAACTGGGAGGCAGTGTCCTCAAGCCAAAGCTGGCGATGCAGTCCGGTCCACTTGCCAGCAACTTCGAGGACAACGCGACGGCCAAACTGGAGCAAGAAGCCAAAAAGGCGATTGATGACGCCGCGAAGCAAGCGACAAAGGAAGCCCTCTCGAAAGCTGGCATCGATCAGGCGAAAATTGATGAGCTGAACAAGAAAACCGAGGAATCGAGGAAAAAGCTGGAATCGCAAGCCAAAGACAAGCTGAAGGGATTGTTCAAGAAGAAGTGAGCCGACTTCAGGCTGACGCTCTCGTCAGCCTGAACCTG
>CAWUNT010000389.1:0-2491 GCA_963923405.1 uncultured bacterium
GGCGCATCTCCTTTTTAGAGGCAGGAGAAGCGCAATGTGTGCCAAATCACCCGAAAAGAAACGGCCCTGATTTTTTCAATCAGGGCCGGTGCTTTTTTTGGTAGCGGGGGTAGGATTTGAACCTACGGTCTTCGGGTTATGAGCCCGACGAGATACCAGACTTCTCCACCCCGCGACAGGGAATGAGAGGTTTATATGGACCCCGGGGACTTGTCAACCGGCATGGTGACGCGGCGGCGTTGACGTTTCCGGAGCGCCGCGGTGACAGGAAGACCCAGCAGGGCCAGCGTGCTGATGGCAATCCCGGCGCGCCTTCCCGGGCTGCTTTTGCTTGTTAAAACAATCTCTTGTCGTCCTTCGGCCAGGTTCCCCACCGGGATATCGATGACGATGAAGCCCTGACGCTCGCGAAGGGGAATGTCAGGCGTCAAGGTCCAACCACCCGGGTAGAAAAATTGCGGCAGGGTGACCTCGCAGGACGTTGGGGCGGCGCCCGGGTTGCTGGACGGTTTCGCGGAGAACGAGAGGCGGCCTGGACTGCGTCGTACACTGGAAATTTCACACGGGCCAATCGACTCACGCGATCGCGTCGCCTCATCCGGATTTCCGACACGCACCGTGGCATTGCGCGGCAACCACTCGTCCATCGGGTCACCGAGGAATCCGGAGCGGAGAATGTCGTCCACGGTTCGCAAAGGCGGTTGCGGACTCAGGCGCGGACTTGTTGAAGCGAGGGGCAGACAGATCATCATGGCAACGGCCGCGAGGGCGAAGGATTTCAACCGTGGCGATTTCACTTCACGAGCGAGACGGGAGAGTCCGCAACCGGCGAGAAGCGCGACAGCCAGTGCCGCGAAATTTTGCAGGCGCCAAGGGAACTGGAGCTTTGACAGCAGGGGAAAATAATTCCACAGGGGCAGGCTGGCCGGACTCATCAAAAAGTAAATGCCGGCGAGGACGACAACGCTGCTCAAAGCCACCCGGTGAAGGGGATCTTTTTTCTGAAGCGCTGAGAAGGCACCGGCAAGGGCAACGAGCTGCAGGATCCAGTTGGGTTGGTAATGGAAGGGGGCCGGAGCATTGGATCCGACCATCAGGACATGTCCGGTCGCGAGCATGTGCCGGGCAGGCTGCAACGCGGGGACAAAGGCCTTGTCGACCGAAACGAGATCCAGTTCCCGTAGAAGGGGAAGCCAGTAAAAGGCAGACAGCAAAGCGGCGATCGTGAGAGAGGGCCAGTTGCGGCGTGACGCGAAAGCCATTCCAAGGAATAGCGGATAACTGAGCAGTGGATGCAGCAGGACGCACGCGGCCAAGGCGAGCGTTCGTGCCGGCCCGGTGAAAACCCATGGCAATGTCATGGCCCAGGCGAATTCAGCGAAATCGCCGCGCTCGTAAAGATTCACTGCCATGTACGGATGACCGAGAAATGCAGTCGCGACAGATGCGGCAATGAGTCCGCTGTTGAAGATTTTCCTGGCGAGGAAATAAATCCCAATCGCGCCCATCACGGTGAACAACGAGATCGCCAGCGCGATGGCCGTCTGCGGATCGCCAGTCATGACGAGGCACGCCGAGGCAATATAGGCAAACCCTGGCTGGTAGAATCCCAGATACGGACTGCCCAGTCCCCCGCGCGCGTAGACAGACCACTGCGGAAAAAGGTTTCCCGATTTCAGGGATTCCGCGAAGTCGATCAAATGACCTGTGAACTGCTGGCCTGAATGAAGATCCAGCGTCTCGTCCGAAGAAACAAGCCACAGCCCCCGGACAAGGAAGACTGTGGCCAGCATGATCAGGATTTTCTTGAGCACGGAAAGTAGACCTGTTCCAGATGGCAATACCGGATATCAGTCTTTCATCAGGTTCAGGGCGGATCCGGCTTTGAACCAGGCGATCTGCTCGGCATTGTAGCTGTGCTTCGCCTCGAACGTGTCCTTGGTTCCGTCCTTGTGCTCCAATGTCACCGTGAGCGACTTGCCAGGCGCGAATGATCCAAGGCCCGTCACGCTGATCTTGTCGTCTTCCCGGACTTTCTCATAGTCGGCCGGGTTGGCGAACGTCAGGGCAAGGACGCCTTGTTTCTTGAGGTTTGTCTCGTGGATCCGCGCGAAGCTCCGGACGATGACGGCGCTGACGCCAAGAAGGCGAGGCGACATCGCCGCGTGTTCGCGACTGGAGCCTTCGCCGTAGTTTTCGTCGCCGATCACGATCCAGCGGTTGCCCTTGGCCTTGTAGTCGCGCGCCACGTCAGCCACGTTCTTGATTTCGCCCGTCAGCGCGTTCTTGGCCTTGCCGATCTCGGTCTGGAAGGCGTTGGTCGCGCCCAGGAACATGTTGTCGCTGATGCGGTCAAGGTGGCCACGGAAACGCAGCCATTTGCCGGCCGGTGAGATGTGATCCGTCGTGGTTTTGCCCTTGGTTTTCAGCAGCAAAAGATGACTGGTGAAGTCCTTGCCGTCCCATTTGGTGAACGGGCTCAGGATCTGGA
>CAWUNT010000390.1:0-2490 GCA_963923405.1 uncultured bacterium
CGCTAAAACATCTTCACTTCGCTCGACACACACGAGCGGCGCCAAACGCGCCGCGTCAGGAGCCAGCTTTTTACGAATGTGCGCGATGGTGGCCTCCGGCATGCCCGCGAACGACTCGAACGCGTATCGCCGCCCGAAACTGCCTCCACCCAAACCCATTTGTGCCGCGACGCATTCAAACGCCAGGGTTCCGGTCCCGGCGAACGGCACATAAACACCCGTGAAATCCCCTGCGCTTGCCCCATCAAGCCCCTTCAGCGTCGCGCGAACGCAGGCCGCCGCCTGATGCTCTGGCAGAGGAGCCGCGGCGCCGGTCAGGTGTTTCTTGTAACCGCGCTTGTAAAGCGGCTCGCCCGCAAGGCTGACCAGAACGCGCAACCGGTCACGGTACAGATCGAGGCGAAAACGCAAATCCGCGTTCTCGTCAGAACCCGCCCCGAGCGACTCCAAAAAGTGTTCGCGGATCACGGCGGACGACACGACAAAACTGGCGTTTGCTTTCGCCGTGACATGCGCCTTGATGCCCCCGGGCAAGAACCCCGATGCCTTCATCTCGTCGCAGGCTTTGGCGAGCCCCTTCCATGACGTGCAACGGCCTTCCCATGCCAGCCACTCGACATCATGCGCCGTCATGGAACGCATGCACCATTCGAGGGCTTGCCGGAAATCAACATTCGATGCCCGGATCACGCCATTTTCGACTTTGAATTCCGGCGTGAACTTGTATCGCGCAACAGGATTCGCGACAAATCCGGCGAATTCGCCGGCCACCAGATCCACCCATCCCGGGGCCGGACGGATGACGAAACTGGCTGGTCTGGAAAGATATTTTGGCGTGCGATCAGCCACGGCGCGGATCCCCTTGGTCGTTGATTGGCTCCGGGAATACCGGAATTCATGAGGAATTACCAAAACCTTTTTCCCCGTCGCCACCCGGCGCGTCGCTAATCCCGTACCCGCTTTTGCCGAAAAAACCATCAACGCATTCCGGAGATGACCGCGTGGCAGGCGCAGCCAAAATCTTTAAACCCGGGGACGTCGTCTTCAAGGCGGGCGACAAGCCCGACGGGATGTACATCGTCCGCAAAGGCGAGCTTCAGGTTTTTCTCGACGAGAACGGAAAGCAAGTCGTCCTGGCGAACGTTCCCGAGGGCGGGATCGTCGGCGAGATGGCCCTCTTCGACAAGCAGAACCGGTCCGCGTCCGTCAAAGCAAGCAAACCATCTGAAGTGACGCAAATCACCGTCACCGACTTCGAGGGACTGATGAAGCAGATCCCCAAGTGGTTTGTGACCCTCATGGGCGCGTTGTCGGAGCGACTCCGCCTGACCAACGAGCGCCTGCAAAAAGCCGAAGCCGGCGGCGGCAAACCGATGCAAAGCGCGTTGCGCCTGATCGCAGTCCTCGACCTGATCTGGGCAAAGCACGGAGAAAAGGACGAGAAAGGCAAATTCGTCGTCAACAAGAAGACCCTGAGTTCCTTGTTCGTGGAAACACTCCTCGAAAACCAGGCCCGGGTGGAAGCGTTCATCAAGGTCCTCGCCGACAGCGAAACCCTTGTGAACGCGACGGACGCCCACAAGCAACCCGCATGGGCCATGCCGAACCGCGCCTTCGTGACCCAGTTCCCGCAGTTTGTCGCCGAATTCCAGAAAGGCAACCCGCCCGCGCCCTGCATGAACGAGCAAACGTTGAAGATCATGCAGACGGCCGCGGCCCTCGCCCCGAAGAATCCCTATGACCCGGCCAGCGTGCCGGTCTCGCAAATTTTTGAGGAACTGAAGGTCGAAGGCGACAAGATCCCGGAATGGCGCAAGGGGATCGAGATGTTCAAATTCACCGGAAAATCCTGCTCGATCACGCAAACGAGCGAAGGCGAAACCCTGAAGGTCGTGAAGGCCGACATCGGGCGCCTGTACCGGTTCCACCAGATGCTCTCGGCGTTCATCAACCAGAGCTTCTAAAAATATCTTTATTTTCAGTTACTTGTATAAGGTCGCGCCCAGGACGACCTTGAGCCAGATCACACCCGCCAGACACAGGGCCAGAGTCAGGACCTGGCGCGCCAGACGGCGCTTCCAACGGCTGAATCGCACTGATTTCGCTGCGTTGACACTCATATCCATAATTGCTAGTTTCCGCCGGCCTCAAAGAAGGAGCAAGCATTATAATGAAAGCCACGGTTGAATCCCTCAATTCGGTCCAGCGCCGCATCCAGGTCGAACTTTCGCCAGAGACCGTCAACAGCGCCTTCGAGGACGCCTACCGCCGCATCCAGAAGAAAGCGCACCTCCAGGGTTTCCGCCCGGGCAAGGCCCCGCTCAACCTGATCAAGAAGTTCTATGGCGGTTCCGTCGCCAGCGAAGTCGGCGAGAAACTCGTCAACCAGAACATCTTCAAGGTGATCAGCGAGAACAAGATCAACATGGTGGCATCGCCCGTTCTCGAGAAGGCTGACCTGCCGGCAAACGACAAGGCTTTCCACTTCAC
>CAWUNT010000391.1:0-2472 GCA_963923405.1 uncultured bacterium
TTGCCGGCAAAGTCACGACCATGAAGGAAGTAAAGAAGGCCAATGAAGGCGAATTCTTCGAGATCGAGAAACGCCGCTTCGGATTGATCGAGCAGGCTGCCCGCGAAGCCTACCTTCAGTACTTCTGGGAAAAACAAGCGAAGAGTGCCGGCAAGTCCGTCGCGGCCGCCAAATCAGAATACTTCGATAAAAACGCTAAAGTCTCGAGTGGTGAGGTGAAGGCGACCCTGGAGCAATTCAAGGATCACCCGCAACTTTCCAAGATGCCAAAGGCCGAGCAGGAAAAGCAGATCAAGGAATACCTGAAATCGCGCAAGGAAGAAGAAGCGATCGAGAAGGTCCTGGACGCCGCTCGCAAGTCCAAGGATCTGGTGATCCTCGCGACCGCTCCCAAGGAGCCAGTGTTCTCAATTTCCGTCACAGGCAAGGATCATGTTCGTTACGCCGCCATCAAGGACGGTTCTGATCCGACTGCGCCCGTCGGTTGTACCGGTGACGCTTGTCCGGTCACGATCGTGGAGTACTCTGAATTCCAGTGTCCCTTCTGCGCGCGGACATTGCCCACGGCAGAGCAAGTCATGACGGAGTACAAAGGCAAGGTCCGCTGGGTCGTGCGGGATTTCCCGTTGAGTTTCCATGATCGCGCAAAGCCGGCCGCGGTCGCCGCGGCGTGCGCGGGCCAGCAGAACAAGTACTGGCAGATGTACAAGGTTCTGTTCAGCAACCAGAAGAAGTTGGGCGATGCCGACCTTGAGGCGCATGCGAAGGCGGCTGGTGTGGACATGGGCCGCTGGAAGGATTGCGTGAAGGATCCGAAGGGCGTCGACGAAGTGATCGAGTCCAACACAAAGTCCGGCATGAGCCTTGGCGTGAATGGCACTCCGGCCTTCTTCATCAACGGCCGGAAACTGTCCGGCGCGTTGGCATTCCCGGAGTTCAAGCGCATCATCGAAGATGAATTGAACAACAAGAAATCGCACTAAGTATTTGATTTAACTGCGTTTTGTGTTTTTCAGGGTCAACCCCCTGTTCCGTATGCCGAAAAACCGGGATGTCGGAACAGGGGGTTTTGCATGTCTGCGGCACCAAAAGAGAATCGCCGGACCGCGCGGATGCGCCTGGACGAGCCAATGCATGTCACCATCAACTCGATGGGTGATTCGGTGCCATACGAGACGTCGACCCGGAATATTTCCCAGAGCGGCTTCTTCCTTGAATACGATCGTCCGACACGATTCCCGTTCAATCACGCGAGCATCCTTGAGGTTCGCCTGACCTTGCCCGACGGGCACCACATCTTCTTCAACGGCAAAGTCGCGCGCGTGGTCAACGCCGGTGATCCGGCCGCCAAGGAGACGGGCAGCGGCATCGGGATCAAGATCGTCCAGATCGACGCCAAGGCCGAGAACATCTTGCGCGCGTTCCTCGACAAGTTGTTTACGGAGCAGCAGCGGCGCGCCAATCAGGGCGCGGGAACTCCTACGGGCGGCACAGAGGGGGCTGCCTGATCCACGTCGCGCGTGGTAATATCGGGTCTGATAACGCGTCTGCGATCACTCTCAGAAAACCGATGCCTCGCGCGCTGGAGAAGATGCCGTGGAATGGAAAAATGTCAAAGTCCCCGCCGGATCCAAACTTTTCAAAGCCCACAATTTCACGTTCATGACCAAGGGGCACTCCTGGCACCTTGAAGTCGATGAATACTCGGACGGGAGTTTCTCGGGTCACGGCGAGCACTCGACCGATCGCAACAGTTTTGTCGAGTCCGTCAGCGGACGTTCACTGAACGATTGCTTGACCGCCCTGATCGAGCGGATCCAGAGCCGTCCTTCCTGAAACAATCCGACTGAAGGTGTCGCGGATGCCCTCTTATCGCTGCGGGCTTGAGGCCTGGATCGCAAATCCTCGCATTTCGGAATCCTGGGGCCGTTGTGGTCTCCTGTGCAACCAGGCGTCGGTGACGCGCGATTTCGAGCCCGCGTGGGATGTGGCGTATCGATTGCTCGGTCCGCGATTGAAAGCATTATTCGGGCCGCAGCACGGTTTTTACGGAACCGCGCAGGACAACATGATCGAGACGGGACACGCGCGCGATCCGAGGTTGGGCATTCCGATTTACAGCCTCTATTCCGAGACGCGCCAGCCCACTCCCGAAATGATGGATGGCATCGACACGTTGATCGTCGACCTGCAAATCACCGGGTGTCGTATTTACACGTGGAAGGCGACAATCGCGGCGTGTCTGCGGGCAGCGGCGCGCGACGGAAAACGAGTCGTGATCCTGGACCGTCCCAATCCAGTCGGGGGAGAAATCCTCGAGGGGCGCGTGCTGGACATGGATTCGACGTCTTTCGTCGGCGAGTTCCCGATCCCGATGCGGCATGGTTTGACGGCGGGTGAGGCGGCGCTGTTCTTCAATCGCGTGATCAAGGCTGAACTGGACGTCGTCGCGCTCGAGGGGTGGGACCCGGC
>CAWUNT010000392.1:0-2459 GCA_963923405.1 uncultured bacterium
CGAGAAGGTCGATTTCGAGCCGGGCGGCAAGGACCACTCCAGCGAAGGCGGCTCCTACGACACCGGCAAAAGGATTGTCAAAGCCGTCTGGGACCGGGAGCCGCCGGTTTACCAGCAATACGACTTTGTCATGATCAAGGGCGGCACGGGCAAGATGTCGTCATCGAGCGGCGAATTGTTCACCGTGGCCCAGGCGCTGGAAGTTTATCCCCCGCAAATCCTGCGCTGGATTTTCGCTGGCCATCGCCCGAATCATGATTTCTCCCTCGCGTTTGACGCTGATGTGATCAAGACATACGACGAGTTTGACCGCGCGGAAGCAGTCGCGCTGGACCCTGCGCAGGCCGCGACCGACAAGAAGTGGCCGATGACGCGTCGCGTGTACGAATTGTCGAGTGTCGATGGTGAAATTCCGGCGCGCGCGCCTTTCCGGGCGCCGTTTCGTGAACTTTGCAACCGGTTGCAAATTCTCAACGGCGACGCCGCCCGCACGATGGACCGGTACTACCGGGAGTTCATCCGTGACGAGGCGGACAGGAACGCGTTTCTCGATCGCGCGGCCCGCGCCTGGAACTGGTTGCAGTCGTATGCTCCGGAGGAGTTCCGGTATTCATTGACGGCCGGGCGTCGCGACAAATCCGGGTTCACCCCGGAACAGCACGCGGCAATGACAGCCCTTGGCGGCCTCGTCAACGAAGTCGACTTGGAAAAGATCGATCCGAAGGATTTGAACCAGTTGATCTACGACAAGGTGATCCATGCGTCCGGTTGCGACCCCAAAGAGGCTTTCAAGGGGATCTACCAGAAATTCATTGGACGCGACCAAGGCCCGCGCCTGCCGGGGTTTTTGAAGGAACTCGGGCGCGAACGCGTCAATGAGCTACTGCGGGCCTGGAACTAGAGTTTCCAGGCGGCCGTGCCCATCAAGTAGACGGTGGTGCCCGGGTCTTGCAGTTCGGTGAAGAAGACAGGCTTGCGCAGTTCAGCGCCGAACTCGAAACGGTCCGATGTCCATGCGACTGATCCACCGAACGTCGCGACAAGCGAGGTCACCGTGCTGCTCTTGCTCTCTGGCTGGCCGATGATGACGTCTTCGGTCGCGGCGGAAGAGATGGCGAGGCCGAGGCGTCCCGATCCTTTCATGGTCAACTCTTTGCGCAGCGGGATCCGGTATTCCGCGCCACCGTCGAAGGTCGTGACGGCGTGGTCGATGCTGTAGGTCGAATCGCTGTAAACATTATTCCAGCGCAAAATTCCGCCAGTCAGGTCGATGTCCGGACGAAACCCGCGCACATAGTCGGCTCCCACAACGAAAACAGACGAACTGACGTGTCCGAGGCCTGATACGAATCCGATCAAGCCACGGATTTGCTGTGGCGGGTGAGCGGCGTCAAATGAGGCTGCGCCGACTGGTTTATCTTTCTTATCCTCAAGACCCCGCGAGTCCGGCTGGGAGTCCCTCCGGGACGCGGGGAAAAGCGGTTCCACTTCCTTTTTTTTCTTCGGTTTCGGCGCGGCATACGACGGATCTGACGGTGCCGCGACCATGGCCAGGGCCAGAAGCAACACCGGGATCAACCGGGCTGCTGTCATGGAAGAAAACGGGGAAGGGGAAAATCTCATCTCGTTACACCTCAAAGCCGCGTGAAAACCGCGTTAAAACCGCATGCCGGCTTCGCCGCAGGCGATGATGGAAATGTCTTTTACGGATTCGAGCTTGTCCATCATGACAGGCTTGCGGATGTCGCCAGCGATGTAGAAACGGCCGAAGGACATTTCGAGGCCTCCACCAATATTGATGGCCAGAGTGCCAGACACTTTCGCGGCCATCATGTGCATGCCAAGGCCGCCCCGGCCGCGCAAGGACATCGAGGCTGACAGAGGAATCCTGTAAATGCCATCGGCTCCGAGGGCCGTGTCGCTGATCTCGACGGTGGTGTCGTAATCGGCGTAATCGAGTATGTAGCCAAAGGACAGGAGAGACGCCTCGATTTCGAGGCTGCGCGACAGGGAGTACCCGAATGCTCCGCCAAATCCGAATACGCCGGGACTCGGGGCGTCCTTCATTCCGGTCGCGAGAAGGCCAATACCGCCCGCCCGCATTTTCTTGAATGCGGCTCTCTTTTTCTTTTTCTTGCCGCCGGCTGTGGTTGATTCGTCGCCGGACGCGCCATCTTCAGTGGCGCCGGTAACGGTACCTTCCTGAGTGGCAGGGATGGATTTCTTGCGTGGTTTCTTTTCGGCGTCCTGCGCGTGAGCCGTCGCGGACAAGATCAAGTTCGCCGACACCAGAACAACTGCCAGTTTATCAACGAGCCTCATCGTACCATCCCTCCGCAACGCGACGATCGTGGATCAATGCCCAGGCGGCGCCGGCGAAAACCTTGCCGATCGCTGCCAGTTCAGGGTCATTCATGGTGGCTTCCGGAGAAGCGTCAGCCCGGATGACGATGTTCAAC
>CAWUNT010000393.1:0-2458 GCA_963923405.1 uncultured bacterium
TCGGAGATGTGTATAAGAGACAGGGCCAGGACGCGCTGACCACCCGGATGTCGCTCCTCGATTTCGCGCAAAAGTCTGTTCGTCTTCAAACTTTCATCATGCAAGGCGACGAGACAGGCCAGGCATTCGCGAACAAGTTGATCGAACTCGTCGCTCGCGGAGTTGACGTGCAACTCCTCGTCGATGACGCGAACATTCCTTTCAAGGGTGCCCAGAACCTGTTCCTGTACCTGACGAGCCATGGCGTAAAAGTGCACGGGTACCGCCCGGTCTGGATGCAGCTTGGCAACAACGCCAACTGGATCACGCGCGTCGTCAATGGTGGCGGCGGATCAGGCACCAACGGGGCAGGCCAGATCATCGATTTCGCGGACCGGAAAAATCACCGTTACCACGAGAAGATGATGGTGGTGGACGCTGAAATTCCTGGTCGTGGAATTGTCATGATCGGCGGAACAAATATCGCCAATGAGTACTACAATATCCAGGTCAAGCGGGACGAACTTCTTTGGCGTGACCAGGACATCGTTGTGCGTGGCGACGCAATCGTTGGCGACATGGCGCGGGCATTCGACGCGAATCTCGCCGATATCACGGACTTCAATAAAAACAGCTCATTTTCTGACGCGGTGGAAGGCGCTGTATCGAACGCGCGTGGTGTTTTCGGCAGCGGGCGCGCCATCGGACTTGATCTCGATCAAGGCGCGATGCAGCAAGTCGCGGCCGCATCCGCGCGTGTTGTCCAGTTGCAGTGGAGCCGGGCCAACGCGCGCATGATCCACCACAGTCCGCTCAAGAAGGAATTCCGCGTCGAGCAGCGACTTCTCGCGGCGATCTCGTCCGCGCGCAAGGAAGTGATCCTCGTCAATCCGTATTTCATACCATCAAAAGACATGATGGCGGCCCTGGTCGCCTCCGCGCGCCGTGGCGTGCGCGTCCAGATCCTGACCAACTCGATCCTGGCAGGCGATTCCCCGGCCGTCCAGGAAGTGGGTCGCATGTTCTACAAGAATTTGATGTACGAAACGTCGGTGATGCGCGGCGGGCCCCGCAGTGTGCCGATCGAGATCCACGAATGGGGTGGAGACCCGGAATTCAAGAACGGATACGGCACGCTGCACGCGAAATACGCGGTATTTGACCGGCAGCTGGCTCATGTCGGTTCGTTCAATCTCGATCCTCGCAGCCAGGTCTTCAACAACGAAGTCATCATCGAGACGGATGACCGCCTTCTCGTCGGGCGCCTGGTCGAGCAATTCACGCGCGACAGCGGACCTGGATTTGCCTCGATTGTAACTTCGCAGGAAACGGCCGGCTACAACGCCGGGTCGGACCTCGAGAAACTTCGCCGCAAAGTCCTCACGATGTTCAAGGTCTTCCTCTAAAAACACCTCGCCATTGCATTTCCCCCGGGATTCCCGGAAAATTTTGTCACCAGCAAAATTTCCCGGGAGATCAACCGTGCTCCAAATCCCCAGCCCGCAGAAACGGATGTACGCGCAAATCGCCGGAGCATTGCTCGCGATCGGCGCCCTGTTCTACCTGACCCAGAATTGCGGCCAGAGGAGTGGTGGCCGCCTGAGCGACATCGCCACCCGCGACCGCCTGAAAACGGGCCTGTTCTCCCCGCAGGCCAACATCGATCTTGTCCAGCCCGCGGTCGGCCGCAAGATGACGCCGGAGGCTCTCGCTGCCCGCGCTGGCATCTCTCTTGAGCGTGAACGCCCGTTTGACGCGTTCTCGGTCGTCATGGCCCATGACGGCGAGCAGATCCTGATGCTGGAAAAAGTCGGCATGTATCCGCAACCAGTCGTCTCGATCGACCAGACGGGCAAGACCTTCGTCTGGATGTTCCAGGTGTTTGCCAACGCCGGGACCATGTCCCAGGGAACCTCTTATGTGAAAGTGCCTGCCGGATCGCCTCCCGCGATCTACGTCAGTGAGGACGGCAACGAGTCAAACCTGTATTTCATGCGCCATCCGACCAACGTGTCCGGGCGTTCCGCGCCGGCGATCGTCAACATGCTCAACCACGCGCAGACTTCCAACGGCCTGATTGTCTACAAGGCCGGCAACGTCCTGTTCGAGGCAAAGACCAATAACCCCGTCCTGACCTATATCCGCGTCGCGGAGAGAGTCTGGCGCGTCAAAGGCGTCTACGCGGACAACAATGTTCGCAACGGCACGGTGTTCTGGACGCCTGATTTCCAGAACTACTACAGCCTGACTCCCGGCGCGCAGGAAGTGGTGACCTGGCGGACGCAGGATGACAACTCGATCGATGTCACCGGACGCCGCCCCGTCAACAGCCTCGACATTCCCAAAGTCGTTTTCCTCGCCGCGTCAGAGGGCGAGGCGGTCGCCGGGTCCGGCGTCCAGCGCACGTCGGCCCTCGGATTCAACGAACTCGCCCCGGGCCCGCGCGTGATCCCGGTCTATCAAGGCCGCACCGTGTTGC
>CAWUNT010000394.1:0-2430 GCA_963923405.1 uncultured bacterium
TGACCAGGGATGGGCGGTCTTGATCCCGTCGTTGGCCTTCACCATGACTTTATGGAGGACAGCTACATCCTCCAGGAAATTTCCGGTCGGGGTATAAAATGCCGTTCCCGGGCCGGGCAGGGTCAACCACATGAAATGCAGTTTCCAGCCGGCAAGGTACAGGAGCAAAAACGCGCACGAGGCGGCAAGGAACTTCGCCGCGATCATCCAACTCCACCGGGGTTTCATCCCGGAAATCGCGAAATGCTGGAATAAGCGAAACCCAAGAATGGCCATCACAGCGAGCCCGGTGAATTTCGCGCTGACCGTCATCGCCAGGGCCAGGCCCACAAGGAAGGCGTATAGAATCTGGCGTACTCCCGAACGCGAACACAGCATCATCTCAAAAAAGAGAACCGTCAGGAGGCTGCCCAGGAGTAGTTGACCGTCGAGGGCCATGATCCGGGTTTGAATCAGGATTCCGTTGTCCAAGGCAAGGGCCAGGGCCCCGGTGAAAGCCCAGGCCACACTGACCCCCCAGACCCGGAGCAAGATAAAACCCACGACCGGAATCAGGGTACCTACAAGGGCCGGCCATAAGCGAAAGGCAAACAGGGGGCCGTTATCAAGAGACTGACCGATCGACTCGAAGCCGAAACTGCCGTCATATCCCCAGAGTTTCACGAGCCACGCCATGACCAGTTTTGAATGGGGGGGATGGATGTCAAAAATCGTCTGATGGGTACAGCAATAGGCGTTAACAAATTTCCCGAAATGGAACTCGTCAAATACCACCTGGGGGGGATGGGTCAGGTTGACGAAATGCAGGAACAGAGAGATAGTCGCAATGGCCGCCGTGGCAAGCCTTTCGAGGGATTTCTCGCTCATCATCCGAAAGAGGGATTCCACGGTCAGACCTTCCTAAACAAGTCAGAGGCTTCAGATGATCGAACTGGATCCGGTTTACGACCCCAAGAAATACGAAACCAAGTGCTGGGACGCCTGGATGAAGGGCGGATACTTCCACGCGCCGGTCGACAAGTCCCGGAAGCCTTTCACGATCCTGATGCCGCCGCCCAATGTGACCTCACAACTGCACATGGGCCATGGAACATCTTACACCGTCCAGGACATTCTTGTGCGCTGGCGCCGGATGCAGGGGTTCAACGCCCTTTGGCTGCCGGGTACGGACCATGCTGGTATCGCGACCCAGATGATGGTCGAGAAGGCCGTCCAGACCGAGGAAGGCAAGACGCGCCAGGAACTGGGTCGGGCAGAATTCGAGAAGCGCCTGTGGGCCTGGAAGGACAAATACGGCGGGATGATCACCGAACAGTTCCGCCGCATGGGGTTCAGCTGCGACTGGGAACGCGAGTCCTTCACGATGGACCCGGGGCTATCGAAGGCCGTCCGGGCGATCTTTGTCGACCTCTACCGTGCTGGCCTCATCTACCGGGGCGAACGCCTCGTCAACTGGGACCCGGTCCTCAAGACGGCCATCTCGGACGACGAACTCGAGATGAAGGAAGTCACGGGCGCCCTCTATCACATGAAATACCCGCTGGCGGACGATCCGGAGACGACGATCACGGTTGCCACGACACGCCCCGAAACGATGCTCGGCGATACCGCTGTCGCCGTTCACCCGGACGACGAACGATACCAGCACCTGATCGGCAAGAAGATCAAGTTGCCTCTCGTTGGCCGCGAAATCCCGATCATTGCCGATGACTACGTGAAGAGCGAGTTCGGGACAGGCGCCGTCAAGATCACGCCGGCCCACGACCCGAACGACTTTGAGATCGGCAAACGCCACAAGTTGCCCTTCATCAACGTCATGAATCCCGACGCGACGATGGCGAGCAACGTCCCGGAAAAATTCCGCGGCCTTGACCGTTTTGTCGCGCGCAAGGAAGTCATCAAGGCCCTCAAGGAACTGGGCCTCTATGAAAAAGACGAATCAACGCGCCACGCCGTCCCGCACTCGGAACGCAGCAAGGCCGTCATCGAGCCGCGCCTGTCCCTGCAGTGGTTCGTACGCATGAAAGAACTCGCCGGACCGGCGATCGAAGTCGCCCAGACCGGTAAATTGAAATTCTATCCGGACGCATGGAAGAAAACGTATCTGCACTGGCTGGAGAATATCCAGGACTGGTGCATCTCGCGGCAGCTCTGGTGGGGCCACAGGATCCCGATCTGGTACTGCGCTGACTGCGAGGGCGTGACAACCGGACTTGAAGATCCCGCGAAGTGCGAGCACTGCGGCAGCGCGAAGATCAAGCAAGACGAGGATGTGCTCGACACATGGTTCTCGAGTTGGCTTTGGCCGATCAGCCCGTTTGGCTGGCCGGAAGAGACGGAAGACCTGAAATACTTCTACCCGACGGATGTTCTGGTAACAGCCTCAGAGATCATTTTCCTGTGGGTCGCGCGCATGGTGATGGTCGGCCT
>CAWUNT010000395.1:0-2422 GCA_963923405.1 uncultured bacterium
ACCAGTTCGAGGTCCGCTGACCCGAACTCGAACTGACAATCCATCTGTCAATCCATCTGTCAATCCAGCTGACAAGTTATGAATGGAAAAATCGATTACGAGCTGCTGCGGGACGAGATCCGGGGGATCCGACCCGCTTGCCGCCTGATTGCCGTGAGCAAAGGGCAGCCGGCCGCGAAAATCCGGGACTTGTACCGTCGCGGCCAGCGTGAATTTGGCGAAAATTACGTGAACGAGCTGGAGTCAAAGGCGGCTGAGCTGGCTGATCTCAAGGATATCCGGTGGGTATTCATTGGCGCCCTCCAGTCAAACAAGATCCAGCGTGTCGTACGCGTGGCCAGCGAGATCCAGACCGCGTCCAGCGAAAAGCATTTGCGTTATATCGACCGCATTGCTGGCGAGGCTGGCAAGACTCCGTTTCCAGTGTTCATTGAAGTCAACGCGGCGGGGGAGTCGTCGAAAGGTGGTGTGCTGGCCTCGGAAGTCGCTCCGCTGGCGGCGTTGGCCGCGACGATGCCCGGCATCTCCCTGCAGGGGATCATGGTCATTCCGCCGGTTGAGATTGATGACGCGAACTATGCCGGAGCTGGAAATGCGCCTCCCGGGATGTATCGTGATCTCAGGCAGCTTGCGGATGTGACCGGGATGGGTAAACTGTCGATGGGAATGAGCGGAGACTACAAGACAGCCCTGGCCGCCGGCAGTGATTGCGTGCGGATCGGCCGTTCGCTGTTTGGTGAGCGAACCGTCACAAGCAAAAGGGAATGAAACATGGGTAATCTGGTGTTGTCGGGGCTGGGCCATGTGCTCAACATGATCCTCAACTTGCTGCAGTTGATCGTTTTTGTCTCGGTGTTCATCAGTTTGCTGGGCGCGGATCCCTCAAACCCCATCGTGAATTTCGTCGAACGCACGACTGAGCCGCTCTACCGGCCTTTGCGACAATTCACGCGCAATATTCCGGGCCCGTTTGACTGGGCTCCGTTCATCATCTTGTTGCTGATCGTTTTCGTCCAGAAAACGCTCGTCACGTGGCTCCTCATGCAATCGGCGCAATGACCCGGGGCATGACTGGATTGTCCGCGAAAAAGATTTTCAACTGGGCTTTGGTCATTGTCTGGCTCGCGGCGCTGGTCGCGGGCCTTGCCAGCATCAGCCGGCGGACCAATGTGGCCGCGGTGAAATCGTGGGAACTGGTCGAGTCTCCGCCCTTCTCGGAATTGAGTCCGGCCTTTGTCGATGTTGTCTCACTGGGGCACAAAGGCATCATTGACGACGCGTTGCTGCTTCACACCTTGAATTACCTGATGGACCCGAAGTTGAAACAGGCGAGCGTCAACGATGTCGTTGAGGCCATGAAGGCGACGACGCGCCTGAAACCGAAAATCGAGACCATTTACATGTTCGGTTGCCTTGTCATCGCCCTGGATCTTAAGAAGCCGGAGGCGTGCGAGCCGATCATCGTGGAAGGCATCAACTTGTTCCCGGACGGATGGCGTTTGCCAGTGACCCTGGGAACGATCCTTTATCACTCCTTGAAAGATGAGGCGCGAGCCGCGATTTTCTACGAGTTGGCTTCCTCGAAACCGTACGCGCCCCACTTCACCAAATCCTTTGCCGCCAAATTGCGGAACCGTTCCCACCTGGACGCGAATGATGTCGAGGCGTTGATCCAGTCCCTTGGACCCGTGCTTGGCGAGAAGGCCGTGCGTGATTTTTACATGAATCAGGAACCAGCAGAGGTCCAGAAATGAGCCTTGAGATGAAGATGTCCCCGGAAATCAAGGTGACGGATGTAACCAAGGTCGTCTACAGCGACGTGAAGAAATTGGCGCACACCATCGTCAAGGACCTGTCCGTGACGTTCCGCTCTGGTCGTTCCACGGCGCTTCTTGGTCACAATGGCGCCGGGAAGACGACGACCATCAAGCTGATTCTGGGCCTGGTCCGGCCGACTCACGGCAGCGTAGCCATTGACGGCCTGGAAGTCGGCGAAGCCCAGCGCCGCATGATCGGCTACATGCCCGAAGTCAATCGCATCCCGACGGTTCTCACTCCGATGGAAGTGCTGGCATATCATCTCGCGACGTACCGGCCAGAACAGTTGCGGGACAATGCCCGCAAGCGTGCCGCCATCGAGGAGTCCCTGCGCCGCGTGGAACTTTGGGATCACCGGAACAAGCGCGTTGGCAAGTTGTCCAAAGGCATGGCCCGGCGCCTCGCGTGGGCCCAGGCGACCATCCATGACCCGAGTGTGCTGATCCTTGACGAACCCATGTCGGGACTTGATCCGACGGGGCGCATGGCAATGCGCGACTGGATCTCGGCATTCCGCAAGGCGGGGAAGACCATAATCCTTTGTTCGCATGAGTTGGTGCTGTCTCTTATACACATCTGACGCTGCCGACGATACTCCTTGTGT
>CAWUNT010000396.1:0-2404 GCA_963923405.1 uncultured bacterium
ATCGATCAAGCAGTCAGCGCGATCGAGAAGCAGTTCGGCAAGGGCGCCATCATGCGCCTTGGCAAGGACGGCAAGGACGCCGAGAGCGTCGAGGTCATTTCCACGGGCGCGCTGTCTCTCGATATCGCCCTCGGTGTTGGCGGGATCCCGCGCGGCCGCATCATCGAGATCTACGGACCGGAGTCCAGCGGCAAGACGACACTGACGTTGCACATTGTCGCAGAAGCGCAGCGCAAGGGCGGCGTCGCCGCGTTTGTTGACGCCGAGCACGCCCTCGATACGGGATACGCCAAGCGCATTGGCGTGAACCTCGAGGAACTCCTCGTTTCCCAGCCCGATACCGGCGAGCAGGCTCTTGAGATTGTCGACATGCTGGTGCGCAGTGGCGCGGTCGATGTCGTGGTGGTTGACTCGGTGGCGGCCCTGACGCCCAAGGCAGAGATCGAAGGCGAGATGGGCGACGCCCACGTCGGCCTGCAGGCCCGTTTGATGTCGCAGGCGTTGCGCAAGCTGACCGCGACCGTATCCCGGTCCAACTGCACCGTGATCTTCATCAACCAGATCCGCATGAAGATCGGTGTCATGTTCGGCAACCCGGAAACGACGACGGGCGGTAACGCGCTCAAGTTCTACTCCAGCGTCCGCCTGGACATCCGTCGCATTGCCTCGATCAAGGCGTCCGAGGAAGAGGTCATCGGGAACCGGACTCGTGTTAAAGTAGTGAAGAACAAGGTTGCGGCTCCGTTCCGCCAGGCCGAGTTCGATGTGATGTTCGGCAAAGGCATCTCCCGTACGGGCGACGTTCTGGACCTCGCGGTGAACAAGGAAATCGTCTCGAAGAGCGGTACCTGGTTCTCGTACAAGGACGAGCGTCTGGGCCAAGGCCGCGAGAATGCCAAGGACTACCTGGCAGAGCGTCCTGAGTTGCTGAACAAGATCGAGCAGGAAGTCCTGACGGCGCACGGTATCAAGCGCAATGGTGTCGAGGCCGAGGCCAAGGCGGAAGCCGCCGCTGCCAGCAAGGCGACCGCGGCCGCAGCCAAGGAAGCGGCTGGCGCCAAGCGCAACGGTGTTGGCGGGGCCAGCTCGAAGAACTAGGGAGGATGTCAGATTGCTGTACGCGCTCGGACACTGGTTGCATGGTGTATACGGACCGTTCCGCCTTCTGACTTCCCATTCATTTCTGGGCGGTGTCGGCATCGTGTTGTGCGCCGCCCTTACCTGGATCCTGTTACCGAAACTCGCTTTCCAGATTTTGCCGCGTGATCGCGGCAGGGCTTTCGCGCATGACGCCAAGGCCTCTGAGGGGAAACCCACAGGGGCTGGCGTCATTTTTGTCGCGATCTTCCTGATGGTGCAGTTGCTGGTTCTCCCGCCTTCGATGGAAGTATACGGAATCCTGGCGTTGACCGCCGGGGCGTGCTGGTTTGGTTTCGCGGATGACCGTTCGAAACTGGCCTGGGGCGAGTATAAAAAAGGCTTGATCGACTTGATCATCTCGGCCGCCGCGGCCGCGATCCTTTGTCACTTGAAGCCAATCATCATCTGGTTGCCTTTTACGAAGATGACCATGACCCTGCCGCCGCTCGTTTTCATTCCACTGGCCTCTGTGCTGCTGTGGACGACAATCAACGCGACCAATTGCACAGACGGCGTGGATGGATTGTCGGGGACTCTGGTCAGCCTGGCCTTCATCGCCATCGGTGGCCTGATGTATTTCGTTCTCGGTCACGAGAAAATCTCCGAGTACTTGCTATTGCCCCACATTCCCGACGGCGCGTCGTGGGCCATCATGGCCTTCTCCATGGTCGGATGCCTTGCTGGTTATCTTTGGTACAACGCTCATCCCAGCCAGCTGTTGATGGGGGATGCTGGATCCCGGGCGCTTGGTTTCCTGCTGGGTGTCCTGGTGATCGCCAGTGGCAATCCTTTCGTCGTCTTCGTCGTGTCTTCCGTGTTGCTCGTCAACGGCGGGACAGGCCTCGTCAAGGTGGCATTGTTGCGATTCACCAAAATCGCGATCTTGAAGAACGTCCGGTTCCCTCTCCACGACCATTTCCGTCACAAGCGCGGCTGGTCCAACCCGCAGGTTCTCGTTCGTTTCACTTTGATCCAGGCGATGCTCTCGATCATCCTGATCGTCTTGCTCGTCAAAGTGCGTTGATCACCGATTGATAAAGGCCATGCAGATGAAGAGTTTCCTGCGCATCATCCTGGCGGCGACTTTGATGGTCGGGGCGTCGGCAGCCCTTGCCGCGGCGGATGAATTCGCGGTGGACCGGTTGCCAGCCGGCAGTGATGTCACCATCCCCGCGCGCGCGGTCGCGATCATCTCCTTGTCGCGAAACGTGTTGCTCAGCGCGACCGATTCTCCGCAAACTTTGAGCATGGTGCCCGTCAACCG
>CAWUNT010000397.1:0-2401 GCA_963923405.1 uncultured bacterium
ATAGCGTAGCGTCTCGTGGGCTCGGAGATGTGTATAAGAGACAGGCTTATGAAGTGACGATTCCGGGAGAGGTTTTCACTGAGCTGAAAAAGCCGGCTTTCGAGGCTCGCCGTCGCGATGAGGGTCAAAATGGCGACGATCATCGCAGAAAACTCAAAGACCCGCCGACGACGTCCCGGCGCCAAAATCCGCTTGCGATGTTTACTGAGGAATTGCCTCAAATGGACCGTGCCCCACGAACTGGCATGCGAATCTCCCCGAAGACGCGTCCGCGATATCTGAACCGAACCAAGCCACCAGAAGCGACCGCGTCCACCTCGACTCTCGAGGGATCGGGTATGTTCGTCCGGACGCTCTGAACACGGACGGAGTCCGATGGCTTCAAATCGACCTTCCCTCCAGCCCGCACAGTGACGGGCCTGTTGTTCACCAGGACGACCGCATAGTCAAAGCGAGGCTCCGCGACAACCAGTTTGATCTGACCGAGGACTTTTTCTCCGGCACGAACCGTAACGGAGTAAGCCTTGGCTTCAAGCGTCGCCGTTGAAATCTCGACACCCCGCTCATCCCGGCCGCCATGCTCCGGGGAACCTGCCTCCACACCCTCGACATCGATTGCGAGGTTGGCGGACCGATACGCGGGATCGCGGGAATCGGCCGCCACGAATACCAAGGTGTCGCCGCGATACACGTGCAGAGTCTGGCCTGCTGGAACCGCCGTTTGCTCGCCGCTGACCCTCACGACCACATGACCAAGCCCGGGATTGAAAGTCGGGACCTTGCGAGTTGCGGCGACAGCGGTGAGACCGGGACATGGCAATGCCAATGCGGCACAAAGCAACATTCTCATGTTGACGGGTCCTCCCTGTCAGGCAACCATAACGGAAGTATGGAAATTTCCACAGACAATCTGATCAATCTATCGGGTACGGACTTCCCCGAAAACCTCAAATCCCGGGGGAAGCAACCGTCCACCGTGGAATCCTACAGCCGCGACGCCGGTCGTTTTGTCGAGTTCATGCAGGAAAAGAAATTGCGACTCGGAAAGCTCGAGCCTGATATCCTGCTTGAGTACGAAAACTACCTGCGGCACGAGTGCGAAGGCCGGACCAATTCGGTGCGACGCTCGATGATCGGCGTTCGCCAATTTTTCCGTTTTCTGGTTGACCAGAAAGTCTTGAGGGAATCACCTTTTGACGCGGTCGCCCTGCCGGCGCGGGATGAAGGCCTGCCGGACCAGCTGGACGAGGAGGATGTCGCCATGCTGATCGAGGCGGCGGCCGCCTCATCCCCGCCAATCAAGGCGGCCAGGGATCGGGCGATTATTACCCTGCTGGCTTATGAAGGATTGAAGGCAAGCGAGCTGATCAATCTGGTCTGGACCGACCTGATGCTGGATGACAACCTTGCCGCGTGGGGCAGCCTTTCGATTCCCGGTGACCGCGGGCGAGCCATCATCCTCGGGCCAGAAACCGCGACCGCTTTGGATGCGTACCGGACCCTTTTCCGGGACTGGTCGGCGAAACGTCCCGGGATCATCAGTCGCATGTTCATATCGTTCAAGGGGCGCGAATCCGCGGTTTCCGTACCGACCATGACCCGACACGGCCTCAAATTCGTGATGTACGAACTTGGCGAAAAGATTGGGGTTTCCAGCTTGAACTCGGAACTCTTGCGCCACCATGCGATCCGGTACCAACTTTCCTCCGGGAAAAGCCCAGAAGAATTGATGGGGCATCTGGGCCTGCGGCGCCTCGGGAACATCGCTCGCCACAATGCTCAACCTGTGCTAGAAACCGCGATACCCAAGCCTTTCAAGGATTCTGGGGACTTCACGGGTTCTGAGGACGATGACGGATCACAAGATATTCATGACTGAAGCGCTCCGCCTCGCGGAATTTGCGGCCACGATTGGTGAAGTTCCGGTGGGAGCCGTGGTAGTCAAAGACGGCGAGATCATCGGACGAGGTTACAATCGTCGGGAGATCGAGGGGCAGGCCACCCGTCACGCGGAAATCGTGGCCATGGAAGAGGCTTCGGAGTCCATTGGCGCGTGGCGCCTTTCCGGGTGCACCCTCTACGTTACTCTGGAACCATGTTTGATGTGCGCCGGGGCGATATACCAAGCCCGCGTCGATGAGGTTATCTTCGGGGCGCTGGACGCGAAGGCCGGTGCCTGCGGAAGCCTGTACCGGATCCACGAAGATGCTCGCCTTAACCATCGCTTTCTGGTACACCCCGGGGTTCTGGAATCGGAAAGCCGCGAAATGCTTCAAGAGTTTTTTCGGCGGCGGCGCCAACGGAGAGATGGCCGAGTGGTTGAAGGCGCTAGACTCGAAATCTAGTATACGTTAACGCCTGTCTCTTATACACATCTCCGAGCCCACGAGACGCTACGCTA
>CAWUNT010000398.1:0-2398 GCA_963923405.1 uncultured bacterium
TTGCCGCCGAGATCTGGCAGACAGCGCAGGATCCCTGGCTGGAAGCCCGCGCCCAGAAAGAACTCGCGAGGTTCTTTGCATGAGCCACGCGCCAAAAAATAATTCTTTGGACTTGGCCCGCATCCGCGAGGATTTTCCGATTCTTGCCAGGACGGTTCGTGACGGCAAGGCTCTCGTCTATCTGGACAATGCCGCAACCACGCTGAAACCGCGTCCTGTCCTCGATGCCGTCTATCATCACTATGCCTACGGCGCGTCCAACATCCATCGTGGGGTGCATTTCCTCAGCGAAGAAGCAACGCGCCTCTATGAAGGCGCCCGCGAAACGGTCCGGCGTTTCATCAACGCCCGCGAAACAGCCGAAGTGATTTTCACGTCAGGAACGACTTCAGCGATCAACATTGTCGCGAAAACCTGGGGCAAACAAAATATTGCTGCCGGCGACGAGGTCCTGATCACCCACATGGAACACCACGCCAATATCGTCCCGTGGCAAATGCTGCGCGAAGAGACTGGCTGCGTCCTCAAAGTCGCTCCCATCAACGACCGGGGCGAACTCATGATGGACGAGTTCGAAAAACTCGTCACGCCGCGCACCAAAATGATCTCCGTGGTCTATACGTCAAACTCCCTTGGCACCATCAACCCCGTGCGCGACATCATCCGCATCGCCCGGCGCCACGGCGCCAAAGTCCTTCTTGATGCGGCCCAAACTGTCGCCCACGCCAAAGTCGATGTGCAAAATCTCGACTGCGATTTCCTTGTTTTCTCGGGTCACAAACTGTTCGCGACGTCGGGCGTCGGTGTTCTCTACGGCAAGCGCGACATCCTTGAGTCGATGCCGCCCCTCATGGGCGGTGGCGACATGATCAAGAGCGTAACGTTCGAGAAGACGACTTATGCGGGCCTTCCTGCGCGCCTTGAGGCTGGGACTCCAGCCATTGGCGGTGCCATTGGTCTTGGCGCTGCGATTGATTATGTGACCGCCATTGGTTTTGACGCGATCGCCGCCCAGGAGAAAGACTTGCTCGACTACGCGACAGGACTCATGACCGCGATCCCCGGCGTTCGCCTGATCGGCACTGCCGCCGCGAAGGCGTCCATTGTCTCATTTGTTGTCGAAGGTGTTCACCCGCACGACATGGGGACACTGCTCGATGCCGAAGGGGTCGCCGTGCGCGCGGGACACCACTGCACGCAGCCCGTCATGCAACGTTTCAAGATCCCGGCAACGACGCGGGCGTCATTTTCGTTCTACAACACGCGCGCCGATGCGGACGCCCTTGCCCGCGCCGTCAAGAAAGCCATTGAGGTGTTCGCATGACGACACAAGATCTTTACCAGCAAGTCATCATCGAACATCACAAGAAGCCGCGTAACTTTCGCAAAATCGACCCGGCCTCGCATCATGCCGAAGGATTCAACCCACTCTGCGGCGATCACTTGTGGGTTTACATGAACATCAACGCCGCCGGCGTCATTGAAGACATCAGTTTCGAGGGCGACGGATGCGCCATCAGCAAAGCCTCGGCCTCGATGATGACGCAAAACTTGAAGGGCAAAACGGTCGACGAGGCCAAGGCCATTTTCAGCGACTTCCACAGACTCGTCATCGGCCAGTTGAACCCGGAGACCGAAGCCAATGTCCTCGGCCGCCTCAGCATCTTCTCTGGCATCTGGAAATATCCTGCCCGCGTCAAATGCGCCGCGCTGGCCTGGCACACGATGAATGGCGCACTCGGTCGCGAGACCACGATTTCCACGGAGTGACCTGCCCATGAGCACCGCACCGTACAAAGTCATCACCCAGGGTACCCCGAATCCGAACGCCCTCAAGTTCATCACGGCCAAGGACGTCAAGACCAAGGGCAAGGTTTCCTACAGTCATCCGGCCGAATGCCTGAATGTGCCTCTCGCGTCGGGGCTTCTTGGCGTCCCGCATGTGACGCAGGTCCATTTCTTTGAAAATGTCATTACCGTCACGCAAGACGGCACGGGGGACTGGCCCGCGGTCGAGGAGGCCGTGATCCACGTCATCCAGGAACTCCTGCCGGCGCACAACCCGGATTTCGCGGTGGATGAAGTCAAATCACGCGCCCACATGACCCCCGAGATGATCAAGATCGAGGAGATCCTGGACCGGACGATCCGCCCCGGACTGCAAGCCGACGGCGGGGATATTGAAGTCCTCGAGTTCGCCAATAATGTCCTGGTTGTCCGTTACGAAGGCGCCTGCGGCAGTTGCCCCAGCGCCCGCACGGCGACCCTCGACGGCATCACTGGCATCCTCCAGCACGAATACCATCCGGACATCAGGATTGAGGCCGTATAAGGTCCCCGTGACGCCGCAAGGGCGGCGTCTTCACGGTAACGTTCTTACTTCTTGAATAACTTGCAG
>CAWUNT010000399.1:0-2393 GCA_963923405.1 uncultured bacterium
GTATCGACAGTCAAATCAACGTCTGGGGATGTCGCCTTTTCGTCGGGGATTTCGAAAAGTCCCTGGCTGATGCAGGCCTCGAAGGCGCCTTGTTTCAAATCGTCTTGAAGCAAGACGAAGCCGCCCGCGAGACCATTGAAATTCATATCGAGCATGACGACGCGAACAGCGTCAGGTCTGAGACCTTCGCGGCGTTTCTGCATGAGCATTCCAAGGATCTTGGGTCCACCCATCCGAAAGAGTGGGTGTCAGCAAAGTTGACCGTCGTGCATCATCTTCGCGGCGGAATCCCGCGCGTGGCGCGCACCGGAAAAATCAAGATCGTCAATGACCAGCGCTTCAAAAGCTGATCCATATGACTTCGCCAGGTCACAGCGGGTAGGTGGTCAATCCCATTTTCTGGTCGGGATCGAGTTTCCAGGTGATGATCTCGTGTTTGGATTGCTTTCTGATTTCTTGAACAACTTCCCGGTCCAGTTCGATTGAGCGATGCCTTGCCCAAATGACCCTGGAATCCATGATGTTCGCGTCATTGAAGACCCATTCAGCATGAAAACTGTGACCAGGACTGTATTCGACGAAAACCAGGTGACGGTCCCCGGTTGCCTCCATAGTTTTCTTCATCTCCTTGCGGTAGTTTTGCCAGGAAAATCTGCTTTTCTCACATTCCTTGAAATACCCTTGGGCGCGCGCAAGCACTGCGATGAGAAGGACGGTTGACACAATCAATCCTTTGACGGATCGATGTGGCGTCATGCGGGCAAGGTTGAGGATGCCCGTCGCGATAACGCCGATGATCAAGACAGAGAATGGCGCCATGTAGTGGGCAAATGCCGTTGTTGTAACCAGCAGCGCGAAGCTGACGCCCAGCACCAGGGGGATGACAAAGCTGGTCATGATCTCGCGGGTATTCCGTCGAGCGGGCGCGAGCAGTGCCAGCCACAAAAACACGGGATAAAAGTAAAAATCAACGAGGCCGCCGTTCATTCTGGCCGTGAACCCGGCCCAGAAGTTTGACCGGGCGGACGAGAAGATCTCCCGTTCATGCTGGTTAAATTTCACCAGAAGATCAAAGCTCTCACGCACCGCGAGCCTCAGCTCCTGAAAAAGGAATGGGGGTGTGGACAGATAAGTGCGTCCGTAAGCCGTGTGGGGCAGGGTAAAAAGTTCTCCTGTCACCGCATGGTTATGTCTCAAAGAGACGATGGCCGCGAGACTCGCGACAAGCGCGAACGCAGTTGCGGTTCCAGGAATCTTCCGGAGGCGACCGGGTATGGCCGGAACCTTTCTCAGGACCGGGACATTACAGATGATGTGGCAACACAGTGTGATGAGGCAGAAAACACTACCTTCGAATGGTCTCGACAGGAGCAAAATACCTGCTCCGAGTCCTGCCATGGCCCCATTGCGCCAATGTGTCCCACTCAATGTCCGGCGCAAGGCACCAAAAAAAAGCGCTCCACCCGACGCCGCCACAGACCCGCCCCAGTAGCTGTTGTTCCAGTAACTGAATCCGATCAGCGTGGTGGCCACACACGCGACAATTGCGAGTCCATCAACTTCGAAATCCGGTTTGAGGGCCCAGAGGCATGCGGCGACGGCGATGGCGGAGGAA
The DNA here is from genome assembly GCA_963923405.1 of uncultured bacterium. Lineage (GTDB taxonomy): Bacteria > Bdellovibrionota_B > Oligoflexia > Oligoflexales > RGVZ01 > RGVZ01. The sequence goes on from CAWUNT010000399.1 coordinate 1,616, forward strand.
ATCCAAACGCCCAACACGGGGTCCCAGATCCATGCGCCCAACGCAAGGAAGATGGATTGTCCCGGTGGGTACTTTGACGCGTATGTGGGGAACATCAGGACGTGAAAGGTCTCGAATGCCTCAAAATTCGCGGGGAAGGGATTGGAGAATCGCCCCCGCAAAAGTGTGCTGGCTCCGAGAAGGTATGAGAATTCGTCATGAGTCGCCGGGGCCGGAATACCGTAAATGGAGGCTGTTACCGCGCCAATGAGGACGATCGTCGCGAATGCAATGACAATGATCGTCGACGCCTTCACTGGATTTCCCTTGATGCGCCTCAGGATGATCGGGCCTCAAGATGACGGGGATGATGCCGCCATGTGTGCCGTCATGTAGGCCAGGTTGACGATTTCCTCGACCGTCGCGCTCTGCTGCAGGATGTTGGCCGGCTTGTTCAGGCCGACCAGCACCGGTCCAACCGGGGTCACGTCCGCGATGTTGATCAAGAGTTTGTACGCGATGTTCGCGGAATCCAGGTTCGGGAACACCAGGACATTGGCGTCACCGTCAAGTTTGCAGAACGGGAACTCATTGTGACGCAGTGTCTCGTTTAGGGCCACATCGGCTTGCATTTCACCGTCGACGCAAAGTCCAGGATGTCTTTCTTGCAGCAACTTCGTCGCCTTTGCCACCTTGTCCACATGTTCATGTCGCGTCGCGCCGAAACTCGCGAAACTGAGCATCGCCAGCCGCACCGGATCCTTCATGTACCGTTTCGCGATATCGGCCGTGGCCTCGG
>CAWUNT010000400.1:0-2382 GCA_963923405.1 uncultured bacterium
CAGTCCGAGATTCTGAAGTGCCGGGGCGGAACCAAGGGTCAAATCCTTCGCAAGATCGGCAGCCAGCAGGAATGTCGCCAGATTGAATCCGGACTTCGCAGCATATTCAGCGCGGATGCGGTCTCTCTGCGTGACGGCCAGCTGCAGGTCAACTTGTGAGGACACAATGGAATCCGCGGCAAACACTATCATCAAGGCGATCATCATGACCGCCATCAACAGCGCAACACCGCGGTTGCCCCCAACACGCGACGGAGCCGGTTCCGTCGAAGCCGTTCCGCCATGCGTCGCGACAGGAAAGCCCCATTGCGTCTCGGGCAACCGCAATCGCCGGATTTCTGACAACAGCTTCACGATCAATACCACCTGATGCTGCTGACTGGCTGTTTCAGTTCCGCCATGCCCGAAGACAGGGCAGGCACCACAATCGTCCTCATGTCAAAAGTTGCCATGCCCTGGGCGGCATCGCTGGACTGTGCCGCGGCGGCCTCACCCGGAGGAATGCCGAAAGGGGTGCCAGCCGTGTCCACAAAAGCAGACAATTCGATCCGGACCATCTTGGGCAACTTGTTCCGCGTGTCACTGCGCGTCGAGTCCCACCGGTCCCGCAGCCAGTCATCACCGCGCCATGCCACGACCTTGAATGACTTCACATTGCGCAAAATCATGTTCATGGGAGGATCCTCACGGAAATTCGCCGTCGCGATATTCGCGCTGCCCCGGTAAAGATCCTTCTCACCGGGACGGCCCTCCGCGTCTTTCAAGTCATAGACAACGTATGCCTGGTCCCCCTCCATGGCGTTGGCGACAACAGGCTTGTTCGCCATCGTCGTCAAGGAAAGCTTGTCACTGTCGCCCGATGGCTCGACCCTGAAGATCGTCTTGAACGTGCGCTCAATCGGCATCCGCACCTGATCCGTACTCGCGAGGACAATCGCGTGCTCGATGTCGCGTGAAACCATCTCCATCGCGAAATTCAACTGCCTTACTGTCCGCGTCTGGGTCGATAAACCCTGACGCACATCAATGCTGGACCGCAGCATGACCACAACGCCCACCGTCAGGGCCAGCAAAATACTGATTGAGATAACGATCTCGATGATCGTGAAACCAGCCTGCCGGTCCGGCTTGAGAACGCCCTTGCCGCGCATGGTCACGGGCCACCTCCGGAGGTTTCACGTCCCGGTTTCGGAGGTGCCGGAGGCGCGGGCGGAGGCTGGCCACCCGGCTGGGTGCCACCTTGGGGCGGCTGGTTTGGCGATCCGGATTCCTGTTTCTGCAACGCGTCCCACGCGCCCTTGAGACCCGCCAGAGTCGTATCCATCTTTTCCTGGTTTACCAGGATCATGCCTACGCTGGTGCTGTTGCGTGTGGCTCCCTCCGGCCAGTAAACCGTCGCGCGCGCCATTTTCAGCGCGTCATCGCCAATCGCCTGCTGGAGCGCGAGCTTCACAACCTCACCCATGCTGGCCAGCGGAGAGGACTCACCGTCTCCCCCGCTGCGACTTGTCAGGGCCGCGGCCAATACAGAAGCGATATCCAGTTTCCACTCCTGGATCTCAAGGTCGTAGGAATAGTCCGGGGCGTCCTCAAACTTCTGGTCCTTGAGGGAGGTCTCAAGTTCCTTGAACGGACGAAATGATGACTGGTACTCGACCTCCGCCATCAGGCGCTTGGCCAGCCATGATGCCTCAGACACCCGGCGCCCGTATTCCGCGAACGCGATGGCGTTTCCCTGTACCCCACCCATCTCAACAATCAAGAAGGCCATCAGGCTAAGGGCGATGACAGTCTCCACCAGAGTAAAGCTTCGTTCACTCAAAGGTCACCGCGCTTTCCTCACCAGTACCGATCGTATCCAGCGTACCGGCGTAGGGACTTGTCTTGAACGTGTAGGGAGCCATCGAGTCATCCGGCTCGCGCTCACCTTTTTTGTAGGAAACGATGATCCATGCCTTTTCAACATAACCACCCGGAAGGAAATACAGGAACGCCCGCCCGTTTTCCGGCAGGTCAGCGACAGATTGCTTGGCCGCGTGATGTTCTGCCTGCATTTCCTTGATCATCATGTACGGACCAATTGTACGCTCGCGCCACTCAAGACTCTCGACGCGCTTCCACTTCGGACGCAACAACCTGGACTTTGCCTGGACTACCGGCGAGACCGGCTTGAACTCTGTTTGCGTGTCAGGATCGATGATAGGTTCACCGGCCAGTGACTCGTACTCCAGGAACGCTGACTCCGCAGCCGTGGCCATGTCCGCCTCTTCTTCCCCGGTCGGATCGCTCTGCGCTTTTTCATCGCCGAGAAGGAAATCAGGACGGTCCGTCGTCTCCAGCCAGTACCGCCCGCTATTCAACTCAAAAACCAGGCGATAAGGC
>CAWUNT010000401.1:0-2382 GCA_963923405.1 uncultured bacterium
GCACGAGAGGAGCCGGGCATTTACGCCAGATGGCCGCCAGGCTGGTATTGGTTTTTGCCGGGCGCCCGAAAAATGGAAGTTTCGGTTCACCAGGTCGCGACTGGTCCATGACGAATCCGATGACCCGGTTCGTTGCCAGAGCCTCACGAATTGCGGCGAACGCGTCGCCCTTTTTCTGGCGCTTGATCGTCAGGAAGTCATTGAACTCACGCAGTTCCTCCACGCGCCGGTTCATTGACGGACCGCCAACTTTCTTGACGATGACATGGGTTGGCGCCACTTGCCTGGTCAAAGCTGAACCGAAGGCCTCCCAGTTACCGAGGTGAGTGACCACGGCGTACATGCCTTCGCCGCGCGCAAGAATTTCACGGACGTAAGTGGGGTTTTTGACTGAAACCTGCGCCGAGATGTCGCGGTGCTTCGACGCGAGGAATTCAATCATCGTGAGGCACAGGTTGTAGAGACTCGTCCGGGCCGTGCGGGTCCTTTCGCTGGCATTCATTTCCGGAAAAGCGATCTCCAGGTTGTCGATCATCAATTTCCGGCGGACACGCGTTACGTCAAAGAGGAACCAGGCTATGAATCGCGCCAGGCGTTCCTGTCCTTTTTCACCGATGGCGCCGCAAATCGATCCAGCTATGGCGAGAAGGTAATACATCATTTGATCAAAACACGATCGTCGATGCCGCGGTCAATGTCACGACATCGATCTGGTAATGGCCGGGGTTTGCCCCTGCGCGCGAGATGGTGCGGTTGCCCCAGAGGTTCATGAGGCCGACGTCAAATGTTCCGAAGCGCGTTCCGGAACTGTGCGCCAACAAACCGATCGACTTGCGATCAACGCCGTTCGCCAGGCCAAAACCTGGCCCCATGAGTTGACCATTCTCCTGCGACATGCCGCCTTCCCCCCACGGCGAGGGCAAGTTGGCGACGGATCCGCTCAGTGTCAATTTCGGCGTGGCCGCCCAGGTCAGGCGGACGCCGGTTTCTGTGATGTCGTGAATGTCCGCGCCGGAAGTCGAGGATGCCAGGCCTTCGCGCATGATTCCCGCGGCTTCACCCCACATGCGATGGTTGAGGCTGAATTCCGTGCGGATCGGGCCGGTGGCGACGCTCCATCCGGTAGCCACCACGGCCGGCTCGTACGCGACAGTTTCCGGTTTGGATGCCGCGCTGCTGCCTGCCACGCTGCTCTCGCCGTCATACGTTTTGCGCACAGGAGTCGTCAGGGCCGCGGCCACACTGCCGATTCTGGAATCGGCGCGCACACCGGCGATGCCGCGGGTGAAGTCGTTGGCCATCTTCTGGTTCAACAACGGCGATGCCGATCCAACGACACGTGCCGACAGCAGGCGGTCCTCGGACGTGTGAATGATGCCCGTTCCAAGGTTGATCCCGGGGACTACAGCCCATGACGCGCCAAGTGCCGTCTTGATGGTCTGGTCGGAATTCTCGACCGCGAGCGAATGGGTTTCCCCGGCAACGGGTTGCGGAATCCCGTTGATCACGATGCCGCCGCTCTTGGCCGGAAAGATCGCGAGCCCGGCGCGCAACCTTTGATCCAGGAACGCGCCCGTGACGCCGGCCGTCGCGACCGGTGAGTGAACTTCAACAAAAACCTGGTCGTACTGCGGATGTTCGTACGCCATCCGGGCCCGGATTGCCCCGGCTTCGAGATAAGCTTTTTTGCGCCCGGGCTCGAGTCCGAGGTTGGCCGGGTTGTAAAGTGTGGCCGGTGCCGAGCGCACGGCAATCGCGGATTCCATGCCCGCGGCTTTGGTCTCCACCCCCGCGGGGAAAAGGTCCTGGGCCTGGGCGCGGCCCGCCAAGGCCGTCAGGGCGGCAATGGTCGCCAGGGACCGCGCGGCAAATTGCTTCACGTTCGAGATCATCGCGAAGCCTTTCCTTCCGCCCGGCATTCGTTGACCATTTGCTTGTCGAGCAAGTTCATGCAGTACTCGGCGTGAACATCCATCACGATCCCGGTCACCGGGCTCACAGTGTTGTAACCGCGGACCAGGGTTCCGATCCACGTGTCATCCCCCGGGAAGTTGATGCTCTTGCGCGTCTGCTTGACGATCTTGACCAGTGATTTCGCTTTCTCGCTGATGAAATACTCCGATTGCGCCTGCATGCGCGAGAACGCGTCAACGTATGGCTGCTCGTTCTGCGGGCTCTCGCGACCGAGTTTGTCGATCAGCACGCGAACCGAATAGTCGGCCTCGATCTGGTTCTTCTTCTTGACCCGGTATTGGAATTTCGGTGCCGGCTTGAAGTGGAAGCGCACAATGACGTCGTGGCTCTCGCGGGGTTTCTGGTCAAACGCCGGGTTCTGGCAACTGACTTCGCCTTCGTAAGTTTCAACCCGGTATGGCCCGTAAC
>CAWUNT010000402.1:0-2381 GCA_963923405.1 uncultured bacterium
GGGCACGAGGGTGGCCTTGGCGGGATGTAAGTACCTGTTTCGACGTCGTGATTCCGGGCTTTTTGGTGAGGAACCGAATCCGGGCGAGGCATCCGGCGCGAAACGCAGGTGACAAGTGTCAACCGGTTGGACACCAGATTGGGGTAAAATAAAAGAAAAACCATTGGACGGTGCCCATGGCCAATCAGAAGTTCACCGGCGCCCAGAAGGCGGCCATCTTGCTGCTTTCCTTCGGCGAGGAGATTTCAGCCGAAATCTTCAAGAACATGACTGAGTTTGAGATCAAGCGCATCGGCGCGGCCATGAGCCGTCTCGGACGCCTTGAGAACGACGTGGTCGATGGCGTCATGACCGAGTTTTATTCGGTCCTTCAGCAAAACAAGAAGTTTTTCTACGGCGGCAACGACTTCACGAAGAAAGTCATCGGCACGGCATTCAAGGGCAACGACGGTGATGAACTCATCAACCAGCTGGCCCTGGGATCCTCGTCCAACCTGGACGCACTCGAGCTGATTGACGCGCGCACCTTGTCGAACTTCATCCGCAACGAGCACCCTCAGACGATCGCGTTGATCCTGGCGCACCTTGACGCCCGCAAGTGCGGTGACACGTTGAAGATGCTGCCGGAGAGCATCCGGACAGAGATCCTGATCCGCATCGCGAACCTCGACGCCGTCGCGCCTGAGATCATCGACGAGATTGACGACGTGCTGCGTGCCGAGATCCAGGCGATGGGTTCCATCTCGACCCAGAAGATCGGCGGTGTCGAGCCGATCGCCGAGATGCTCAACCTCATCGACGGGGCGACGGAGGAGCAGATCCTCGATGGCCTCGAGGAGCGCGATCCCGAACTGGCCGAGCGGATTCGTCAGCTCATGTTCACGTTCGACGATCTCGTGAAGATTGACGACCGCGGCATCCAGGAAATCGTCAAGGGTGTCCAGAACGACAAGTGGAAGATTGCCCTCAAAACTGCTTCCGAGGCGGTGCGCGAACTGGTATTCAAGAACATGTCAGAACGTGCGGCAAAGATGCTGAGAGAAGACATGGAAGCCATGCCGGCCGTCAAGTTATCGGATGTTGAGGCAGTCCAGTATGAAATTGTTCAAGTTGCGCGCAAGCTCGAGGAAGAAGGCAAGATCGTCATCGCGACTGGCGGCGACGCTGCTTACGTGTAATGTTTTGCTGGCCGGTACGCCGGCCTTTGCGAAAACCGCGATCGGTGTGGACCTCGGGTACCGCTCACTGACCATGCTGACGGACCTGGAAAACGACGCGAAACTGCAAGTCGACGTCGGGTCCGCATGGTACTGGGACGGTTTCGAGGTTGGCGTGGACTACATCAAGATGTATCCGCGAAAGAAGACCTCTTCCGCCGATCCGGACGTCTTTTACGGGTTCGGCGGAGTCCTCGCCACGGCCTACGGTCAAACCCTGGGCATCGGCATCCGCGCCCCATTTGGCGTGATGTGGGACATAAAAGACACGCCGCTGCAGATTGGCGCAGCGGCGGTTCCTGTTCTCGTGTCGGCCGGGCCCTATTCAGGCGTCATGTTCGCGCTGTCCATCCCGTTCCGCTGGCGGTTGGACTAGATCGTCCTACCCGCGACACCGGGATGTCGTCTCAACGCAGCGTCAACGGAAAGCCTGTGCACTGTTCATCACTGCAGCGCAGTTGATGAATCGCCATAAAACGTCCCAGCGCGCCGGTCTCCAGTGGGCGCATGGAATTGGATTTCATCAATTCGACAAGGCGCGCTGACTTTTCCGCGTCGATTTGTTTCGACTCGGTCCGGCATGCGACAGATTTGGTGTCGCAAACCAGCCGCGCCGCGAAATCGCCGACGATAGAATGAACTTCCTTTGCCGTCGCGTCCTTGAACAGGACCAGGCCAACCGGCATCACATCCGGTCGCGCGTCGACGTTCGTTTGATCCCCGAAAATTTCGTCGACAATCGATCCGGCGTCCGGGCCGATGACGCCCTCACGCTTCGCGAGTCGCAAAGTGACCGGTGTTAACTCAAATCCTTCGTGTTTGAATTCTCCGGTCACGCCAGTAAAGGCCATGCTCTCGTTGGACAACGCGACGCGCAACGTCAATTTCTTGCCTGCTGGAAGGTGATGCATCACGATCGCGAAATTGCGGCACTGAATTGACTGCGAGATTCCGGCGATGGTTTCCTCGCCATTGTTTTGCGCGTTTTTTCCGCGAACAGCGGCGCGCAGTGTGATCCCGTGAACCAGTCGATCCATGTGCTGGATCCGGCGCATGCCCTCGCCCTTGCTCCCGCTTTCATCACGGCGATCCTGGTTCGCCTGATCAGGTTTTTCGCGCGGCTGCGCGCACACGACCGCGATCCCTGGCGCGACGGGGATGCTT
>CAWUNT010000403.1:0-2376 GCA_963923405.1 uncultured bacterium
CGCTGATCATCAGCGCGAACGAGGCGCCCATGCACGCCAGCGGGGCCGGCTGGTGCTTCGGGTCGTACGACATGACGGTACAAATGACTTGGGTCTCGTTCAGGAAACCCTCGGGGAAACAGGGGCGCAGGGGACGGTCGATCACGCGCGAGGTCAGGACTTCGCGTTCGGTCGGCTTGGTCTCACGCTTGAAGAAACCGCCCGGGATGCGGCCGGCGGCGTAGAAACGCTCGAAGTAATCAACGGTCAGCGGGAAGAAATCCTGACCTTCTTTCGCTTCTTCCGAAGCGCAAACCGTGACGAGAACCTGGGTGTCGCCGCAGGTGACCATGACGGATCCATTGGCCTGCTTGGCGAATTTGTTGAACTCAAACTTGATCTTTTTTCCGGCGACTTCAATTTCACGAACGAGCGACATTTTACGGAAACCTTTCTTGCCTCTATCTCGGGCAGCCTTCGGTGGGGGAGGATTCCCCCGGAAACACTTGTGATGCGTCAACGCCTGATGCGCTACAGCCGCCGCGGGTTTTCCCGGGGCGGCTGTTTCGAATCAGATTACTTGCGGATTTCGAGGTCCTGAATCAGCTTCAGGTACGCGTCCGGATCTTTCCGGTGCAGGTAGTTGAGGAGCCTGCGACGGCGGCCGACGAGCTTGAACAGGCCGCGACGGGAATGATGGTCTTTGACGTGAGTCTTGAAGTGCCCGGTCAGCTGGTTGAGACGAGCTGTCATGAGGGCGATTTGAACGGCGGCGGAGCCAGAGTCACCGGCCTTGGAGCCGTACTTCTTGAGGATGTTGGCTTTGTCAGCGCTTTCGAGCATGCGGAACCTTTCAGAACCTGTAATCAGATAATTCAGTGTTTTCAGTGACTTGCGTCCAATCGACCAGTGCCTGAACTCACTAGAGGCGGCAAACTAACGAATCGACAGGACTTTGGCAATCAAATTGTTGGGATCAGAACCTCTCTCATGAACCTCTAATCTTCAGCCCGCTGTAATACCTCTTATGACACTGCGCGTCGGCGTCTAGAAGTATTTTCAATAGTTTGCATTTAGAATTTGACTTTATTCTAAGTTTCTATTAAAAATGCTGAGATTTTGGGCTTTTCCAAGAAGCCCCGAACCAACAGAAACGAGGTCCCATATGCAATTCAAAATCGGTGACAAAGCGGTTTACCCGGCCCATGGCGTCGGCGTGATCAGGGGCATCGAGACCAGGGACATCGGCGGCACAAAGCTGGATTTCTACGTCCTTCAGATCATTTCCTCGGGTGCCACCCTCATGGTCCCGACCAATGGTTGCGAAAAGGCCGGCATGCGTGAACTGATTTCCCGCAACGAGGTGTCGCGCGTTTACGACATCCTCAAGAGCCCGGGGCGCGTATCCCAGACGACCTGGAACCGCCGCTTCCGTGAGTTCAACGACAAGCTCCGGACCGGGTCCGTGGTCGACATCGCGGAAGTTCTCCGCGACCTTTGCTCGCTCAAGGGCGACAAGGATCTTTCCTTCGGCGAGAAGAAGATGCTCGACAAGGCGCTCGGCATGATCGTGACCGAGATCAGCGCTGCCCTCTCGAAGGACGAGTCGGAAGTCCAGGCGGAACTTTCCAACATGCTCCTGCCGCACTAAGCGAAGGAGGTCGCGGGCGCCATGCGCATCATCAATGTCATGGCAGCCAGCCTCGACGGCAAGATCGCCGGGCACAGTCTCGAGAGCGATCGCGAACGCCGCGAGTACGGATTCACCAACAAGGCAGACCAGGAATTTGTCAGGCACCAGTTGACGACGGCAGACGCCGTGGTCACTGGTGCCAATTCTTTGCGCGCCAGCCACGGCGCCTGGCAGGTACCCAACCTCAAAGGCCGGTTCGCGACCTGGGTGGTGTTGACCCGGTCGGGCCTGGATCATTCATTAAGGTTCTGGAAACAAGATGAAGTCGACAAATGGATCGTGACCCCGGACGCCGGCATGAAGATCCCGGACGGCCCGCGGAATCGCCTGCTGGTCTCTCCGGCGCAAGGCAACCCGGCGCCATTCATCGCGAAACAGTTGAAAGATGCCGGTTACCAAAAAGTCCTTTTGTTTGGTGGCGGTGACGTGAATCGCCTGTTCTACGAGGCCGGGCTGGTGGATGAGCTGTGCTTGACCTTGTGCCCCTTGATGTTGGGGACACCCGAGGCCTCGAATCTCTTGACCCCCCCGCTCTCCCGGCCAGTACACTTCAGGCTGGAATCTTCCAACCGGGATGGCGATTTGCTATTCTTGAATTATACCGTTCATAAATTGCCTTGAATCTAGACATCTCTGTAAACGGCGCGTCGTTCCGGCGATGCCAGCAACAGGCGGGGGAGTGTTATGGGCTGTCTCTTATACAC
>CAWUNT010000404.1:0-2373 GCA_963923405.1 uncultured bacterium
ATAATGATTATCTTCGTAGCGTCCTGGATGGGCGTTGCTGTCCAGAGCCTAGCAATGTTCTCGACGCTCGCGTGGGTAATTGCCTCATATCGTTCTCCGGAAAAGCCACAGTTCGCTGAGCAGTTTCGTCAGTCAAAATGGGGTCAATGGTCCATGTTTCTGGGACTCGCCTGGCTCTTTCTTGGGCTGGTCTCGTCGATCTTGAATCCTTGGACTTCATCGAGCTGGCCTGCATTTGTCCCAGCATACCTATGGTGGGTCCTCGGCCCTTTTTTTATTCCATTGCTTGCTGAGGCATGGGTGGGGTTGCCTCCTATTGAGCGATCCTTTGCGTGGAAAAGGTTTAGATTCGCCTTCTGGATTGTTCTGGTAGTTCTTTGTCTGATATGCGCCAGTCAGTACTGGTTTGGATGGAAACTCCAAGGCACGGAAGTCATCGCGTCTGAGAAACGCGCTCGGGGACTGTTCTCTCACCCCTTGAGTCTCGCTTACATTCTGCTCCTATACGTACCTGTGAGCGCAGGGTTGCTGATCAGGAACTTGCGTTCAAGGGCGGCCTGGGGTGCGGTACTTGCCCTGATTTTTTTGATTTTCGTATCCTCCAGCCGCACGGTGCAAGCCGTGGTCGCGGGCGTAGCCGGGGTCTTTGTTTTATTTGGATTGAAGGGAAGACAGAGGGTCGTGGGGGTGATTGCGGGAGTGTGTCTGGCGGCTTTGATTGCCGGGACGGACAACCCGGTGCGAAGAAGGGTCATTTCGACCGTTGAGCTCAAAGAAGACCGGCAACAGGACAAATACGCGGATGACAGGATCGCCTTTTGGGCCGTTCATTGGGACATGTTCTCAGAAAAACCGTTGTTTGGGCACGGGTTGTCGTACAGTCAGGATTACCTGGATCGCTATTACGCGTCGCATGGACTGGGCGAACTCAAGAAGAAATATCCGGCTCATAACATGTTCTTGCAACTGATGGTCAATACGGGCCTTGCCGGGTTGTTGATCTGGCTGGCAAGGATTCTGATTGACCTGATGGCTTGCCTCGTTTTGATCCGTGGCGTCGGATCTCCGCGGGCGATTCGCGGTGGAGCGGGGGCCCGCGCCTGGATAGGTTGGGCGGGAGTGGCGACCATCTCAGTAACCCTGTTGGCCGGTCTGACGCAAAATGCGTTTCAAGACAGCGCGGTTCGGTTTCATTGGACCATTTTGGAGGGGCTGCTCCTGTGGTTCACCAGCCGCCAAGAAATTTCAGATGGGCAACCCCAAGAAGCCATACCAGCATAGCGACGCCGTGAGCCCAGACTTGGACAGTTGAAAAAGACACAGGCCGACCGTGAAGCCTCTCGAGGATTCGGCCAATGAAGGGGGTCTGGTTACGCGGATGTGGCCGGACATGATCCTCGTGCGTGAGCCAGAATTCAAGATTGGTGAGGATGCAGGCGTCGTGATTCAGGCGCCACTGGAGGATCATCAGGGGGATGAACAGGGTATAGCCCTTCAGCCAAGTCGTATTGCTGACCGACCATCCTCCCATGACGGCCACGAGCAGAAGGTAATGCGTGAGCCGGACAAGCGCGGCCGCGAGCTGTCCCGGCGGGGAGTTGCGCCAGGACTTGTGATTCGCTGGAATCATTCGTCCAGCTTGAGGATCGCCATGAAAGCCTGCTGTGGGATCTCCACGCTGCCAAGTTGCTTCATGCGCTTTTTACCCTCTTTTTGTTTCTCGAGGAGCTTCCTTTTCCTTGAGATGTCGCCGCCGTAGCACTTCGCGGTCACGTCCTTGCGGAGAGCTGAGAGCGTTTCACGGGCGACAACTTTGCTGCCGATGGCCGCTTGAAGGGCGATCTGGAACATCTGGCGGGGCAGGAGTTCCTTCAGTTTCTTGCACAGCATGCGCCCGCGATGGGGCGCGGTACCCCGGTGGACGATACATGAGAGCGCGTCCACGGGCTCGGCGTTGACCAGGACGTCGAGCTTCACGAGGTCGCCTTCGCGATAATCGATGACTTCGTAGTCCATGGAAGCATATCCACGGGAGATGCTTTTCAGCTTGTCATGGAAGTCAAAGATCATCTCGTTCATCGGAATTTCGTAGATGATCTTCACGCGTTTGCTGGTTGTGTATTCCAGTGCCACCTGCGTTCCGCGGCGTTCCGTCAGAAGTTTCAGCAACCCCCCGATGTACTCCTCCGGCGTGTGGATGGTCATCAGAACGTAAGGTTCCTCGATCCGTTCGATCTTCGTGATGTCCGGCATGTGGGCAGGGTTCTCGATCTCGATCATGCCTTCACCGCCGGTTTTGAACACGTGATAGACCACGGTGGGTGCCGTGAATATCAGGTCCAGGTTGTATTCGCGCTCAAGTCGTTCCTGAAC
>CAWUNT010000405.1:0-2347 GCA_963923405.1 uncultured bacterium
GCCGAGGACTTCATGCTTGAACGACATGGCGAAACCACGCGTCAATGGCCGTGGCGACTCGATGATCACACCGTTCTCGTCCAAGACACACATGCGGACATCGATACGCGCGTTCAGGAAACCGTCATGACACCCCGTTCGCTTCTTCTCCGGGTCCAGGACATCGCGGAGTGGATCCACATCGATCGCCGATCCGATGATCGCGCTCGACACAGATCCAACCGTCAGGGGCGGGTGTACGTATCGCAGGTTGCCAATGTCCGTGGCCGCGGGATTGCGTGTCGCGACAATCAAACGAACCATGCCCGCGGAGAAATCCTTGCCGAGGATCCTGACCAGATGCCCTGAGTGAGTGGCATCCAGGGCCTCATGCAAGTAAATCACGAACGGCGGATTGCCATTGGGCACGCATGTTGAAAGCAATTCCTCATAACTCGAGACGTGCTCGGGAGACAGGCCTGCCGCCGTCAAAGCGGGGCGCAGTTTTTCAAAAATATCCGCGACTGGATGGTAAACGATCACGCGTTTCACAGGGCGATTGCCGGAGAGGCTGGCGAAACCCTGGTAAGTCAGTGTCTGCGAAATCAACTTGAGAAACGTGTCATTCGCCCCGGTAATGTCCGCCGTCGGGAACGAGCCGAACGACTGGTTGCCAAGGAAGAAGGGGGATCCATTCTTGAGCGTGGCGCGAACGAACTCCCCTTTGAGCGTGCCGTCGACGTAATAATCGGCGCGATGGTCGATGCCGAACTGCGTGCGCATGATGATGTGCGAAGGGCTCGCCATCATCAGTTCCATGTTGAAGCGGCTGCTGATGATGTTGGAGATGCCGGCCCTGATCGGATCGAAACCGAATGGCGAGGCGATCAACCTGGTCGACAGGATTTCGTCAAGCTTGGCGCGGAAGGCCTTGGGTTGGATGTCGCCGATGAAAATCGCCTCAAACATCTTGCCGACCAGCGGCAACAAGGCTTCCTTGGACCTCTGCTCAACACAGACCACGAGAGGAATCCGCCGGAAAGGCTCCTCCTTGGCGAGACGGTCGTGCACGATACCCGCGTTGCCGTCACGCAACTGGGAATCCATGATGATCATGTGCGGCAGGCGCTGCTTCATCTCGCGGAACGCGTCGGCCGTATTGTCCGTGAAGGCCCGCTCGATCCCCATTTCGTCGAGGATTTTGGCAATAATGTCCGCCTTTGCCTTGTTGCGCATGCAAAGTAAGGCACTGTGCTTTGACAGCTCACGGGCAAGACGCATGGCTGGTCAGACCTCAGTCGACGGATTGGACGGTACTCAGATTTTATCTTGGATTTCACGACCCTAGCAAATACAGGGCCTAATTCCTCAGGTCGATTCTATTAAAATCTTGAATTTCTCTTAAAAATCGTTAGAATCCGACGTTCGCTGGAACCCATCGGGATTTCGATGACCGACGCTGAAAATACATTCAGAAAACCTCATGCCCTTGAGCTGGATCAGGCTCAATTGACCTCTTTATTGAAATCGTGGGGAGAACCCGGGTACCGCGCCGCGCAGATCCTGAAATGGATCTGGTCAGAAAAGCAGATGGACCCTGGCGCCATGTCGAACCTGCCGACATCGTTGCGCGCGAAACTGGCTGAGGGAATCGACTGGTTCCTGCCTGAAGTCCACAGTTCACTCGACGCCGGTGACGGATCCACCAAATTGCTGCTCAAGACCGCGACGGGCCAGTTCATGGAAGCCGTCATCCTGCGGTACGAGAATCGCACCAGCCTTTGCGTCTCATCGCAAGTTGGTTGCAAATTGGCCTGCAGTTTCTGCCAGACCGGGAAACTCGGTTTCTTCCGCCATCTGGCGGCCCATGAAATCCTGGCCCAGTATGTCATGGCGAGCAACATGGTGCGCGGCGAAGGACGCCGGATTTCCCATGTTGTCTTCATGGGCATGGGCGAGCCGCTCGACAACTACCAGAACGTCGTTACGACGGTTCGCGCAATGCTGCGCCCGGAAGAGGAATTTGGCTTCGGCCTGTCAAACCGTCATGTCACGGTGTCGACGTCAGGCATCGCGCCAAAAATCGTCGAACTCGCGAAAGACGTAAAATGCGCGCTTGCCTTGTCGCTGCACGCGGCGCGCGACGAATTGAGAACCGAATTGATGCCCGTCAACCGTCGCTGGCCCCTGGCGGAATTGAAGGCCGCCCTGGCTACCTGGCAGCAACTGACCGGCGGCAAGATCACCCTCGAGTACATCCTGATCAAGGACAAGAACTGCGGTCCGCGTGAAGCCAAAGAACTCGTGAAGTTCATTCACGGATTGCGCGCGAAAGTGAACCTGATTCCGTTCAACGCCCATCCCGGCC
>CAWUNT010000406.1:0-2343 GCA_963923405.1 uncultured bacterium
GCACCAGTAGAAAACCTCCGATAGCGAAGGCGGGCACGATTTGCGTCAGGCAAAGGAAAGCGATATCCGAAATCCGGTTGCGACGCCCGGCCGAGATATCCCGGTAAAACATGAACAGACAGATACTTGTCATCAGGTGGACTACAGGGACCAGTCCACGAGCGTGAAGTCCGCCCCACGCGGGGGAGAAAATCGCCTGTGATCCCGCGGACAGCCAGGATACGCCCGGCGGATGGTCAAAATAGGATAACCTGAGGTCCCGTCCCCAGTCCCAGTAATAAACTTCATCGTTTCCCAGCGGGGCGATGGCTCCCAGAAACTCGCGGAAGAAAAAACCGCCGGCCATGACCGCGATCATTTTGCGGTCCGGTATTTGTGACTCGTTTTGTGAATCGCGGTCTTTTCGCATGGAGCCGACAATATCAGCTCAAGTCAGGGCTTTGCCACCTTTTGATAATAAACGGCGCGGCCCAGACGGCGGATTTCGAAGTTTTCGGCCAACCCGATCAGGGTTTCTGCCGCGCCGAGGACAAGGTAGCCCCCCGGCTGAAGGGAATTGTAGAGGCGGCTGATGACTTTCTTTTTATTCTCGATGCTCTGGTAGATCAGGACGTTGCGACAGAAAATTACATGGAAGGCGCCGAGGCCACTCCAATCCTCCAACAGGTTTATCTGCCGGAAATTCATGTTCCTTTTCAGTTCCGGGCGGACCAGCCATACTTTGGGATCCGCTGGATTTTTTTCGAAATACTTTTTCAGCTGGTCTTCGGTCAGGCCACGGTGGACTTCGAGGTCGGAGTACTTGCCATCCTTTGCTTGTTTAAGGACGCGTTCCGAATAATCAGTAACGAGAATCTCGAAATTCCGGTTTGGCCTGGTCAGTTGCCACTGACGCAAGCACATCGCGAGGCTATATGCCTCCTGCCCCGTGCTCGACGCCGCACTCCAGATACGGACATAGTCTTGCTTGTTTCCCGCGAATTCCGGGTTTGCCAGCAGCTCGTTGGAAAACGCATCAAAGACGCCCGTATCACGAAAAAACGAGGTTTCGTTGTTGGTCGAGGCATCCAGGATGGCAGAAAGGGCTTTAGGGTTCTTTCCGTCGCGCAGGATGTGGAAGAGTTCCTCCGCGTTGCGCAGGCCCATCGCCGAGGCGACCTCAATCATTCGTTTTTCGAGTTGGTAGTGGTTTTCCTGGGCATATTGAATCCCGAGTGACTTCTCGATAATGCCCGCGACGTATTCCAGCATTTCCTTCGGTAGTGCCACGCTATTGACTCCCGTATGTCGATTCAGCGTTTCATGGCCATGGTAGCGAGCAGGTCCGCGCACCGCTCAAGATCTCCCATGGAATCCCACGCCCCGGCTGCGTGGATCGCGCCGGGCATGCCCCAGACCACGGACGAGTCCTTGTCCTGGATGATGACGGCTCCGCCGTTTTTCTTGACCGTCCGGGCTCCGGCAAGGCCATCCTCGCCCATGCCCGTGAGGACCATGGCGAGGGCGTTCCGGTTGAAGATTTGTGACGCTGTCTCGAAGAGGAAGTCAACCGAGGGGCGGACCGAGTTTCTTTTGGGGCCGTGATCGAGATGAATCGCGACGTCACCCTCGTCCATGACGAGGCGCATGTGATAATCACCCGGGGCAACGTAGACATGCCCGGACTTCAAAGTCTCACCCGGACGGGCTTCCGCCGCTGGCAGGCCGCTGACAAGGTGGATTCGTCCGGCTAGCGATTCCGTGAATCCTGGTGGCATGTGTTGAACCACGAGTATGGGAACCTTGGACTTCCCTTTCATGCGGCTGAAGACAACCTCCAGCGCCGCTGGGCCGCCGGTCGAAGCGCCGATGCAAATGACGTGAGGCTTGAACGAGTCGAGGTTGATGCGTGTCGAATTTCCCGGGGTTGACGCAGATGGCGCGGGAGCCACCGGCTTGCGGGTTTCAATTTCGTGTCGGTCCGGGCGGGATTCTGTCTTGGTCGAGTGCAGCTCGTTTATTTTTTCCAGAACGCCACCCATGTGCTGGACAAACCTTTTGAAGTGTTCCTCAGAGGGGGTTTTTCCAGATGCCATCGGGCATTCGATGAAATGGAGTCGCCCGTGTTTCAATCTGTCCTTCGCGGCTTTCGCAGCGTTGCTAGGAGATTCTGAAAGGACGATGACGTGAGACATGAATCCACGCGACTGGAGTTCATCAAAAAGCTCTCCATCATTCATGTCAGATAGTTGGGCCTGGGTGATCACAACATCGATGCTCGCGTGTTCGAGCATCTGGATCGCCAGCCGTCCTGTGGCCGCGATCTTCGGTGCCTGCGCCTGACGCGTGGCCTCGATGGCCTCC
>CAWUNT010000407.1:0-2343 GCA_963923405.1 uncultured bacterium
CCGGGTTTGCCGCGTTCGTCCGGTCCACCGCTCGCAATCTGACCTTCGGATTTGACTGGGAAGCGATGGCGTTGCAATTTGCTCCACTGCGCATCTCAAGACTCAGCAATCCGCCTGCGTGTTCAAAATTGCCGGTGCCACAGAAATAACCCATGGACAACTCGTCTGAAGGGAATACTTGATTCGCGAAGTTGAAGCTCGTTCCGGCTGCTGGAGATAATTCGATGCCAATGTTCGGTTTGTTGGCCACTGGATAGCCTGCGGCCTTAACGGTCAAGCTGTTGTTGTCCGCGATCTTCGGATTTGACGGAAAACCATCGAGGCCAAAGCCTGTCCCGCCATCGAGGCGCGTCCGCGTCAGGACCAGGTCGTTTCCATCACCACCCCGGTAACTGATGGTGAAAGTGTGATTGCCACTGTAGACGATCGATCCCTCGGGTAGATCAGCGAAAATACCACTGATTGCTCGCGTCGACCGGTTGTCGATGATCTTGAAACTCTGGCCAAGTGTCGGGACGAAGTCACCGGTGATGCTGATGCTCAAAGAAGGAGAGTTGAGGGTAACTGTGCCTCCAGCAGCAACGACGGTCTGGCCATAACCAAGTGGACCTGGCTGCGGACCGTTAATGACCACGACAGCGTCATCACCGATTGTCAGGCTGTTGACCGAACCGCCGAATTGGTAGAGTTTTGCGGTCGATTCCGCCGAATGAGACTCGCCCGATGACGTGTCACGGGAATTTGAACCCCTCGTGCAGGCTGTAAACATCGCTAGCGCGGTCGTCAACACCAGTGCGGCATGATGGACGGGAATCGCCGTTTTGGTCCTGCTCCTCATCGTCGCAATCATCGCAAGCACCTCACTTGACGGTAAACCGGGCCAATGAGATGGCACGGTCAGAGGAAGATTTCTGGTATGAAGGACCGGCAACGAGGATTTTGTTGTCGGCGGTCAATCCAAACGCGCGAACAAAATCGTACTGGCCGTCGGCGCTGAAGATCTGGAACCCTCGATTGCCTGCGGCGGTTTTCCATTGAACGGCAGAGGAACAATCCGTGGAGTTGGCGCCTAATGTGAAGGATGTCACAGCCACGCCTGATTCATTTGCCTCCACCGGACCGCCTACGATGAGTTGGTCGCCCGCGACACGCAGAGCGGCATAGGGAACAAAGTTTTCAGAGTGCTGCGCGTCGGCGGAACAATCGTTCGCGGTCGCGCTGCTGCCAGACACGGCCCATACACTGACTTGAAGTCGGGACTCCAGGGACGAGGACACGACGGCAGCGACGCGGCCATCGAGGCTCTGGGACAACGCGGTCACGAGGCTGTCACCGTTTCCGAAGGACTTTGTTACCAGGCCTCCACTGCCGAAAGCCGAATCAAGCGTTCCGTCAAGATTGAACCGGACAATGGCCGCGTTCTTGACGGCTGCCCCCGCTGTCGAGACTACCTTGTATCCCGCCACATAAATTTTCCCTGGCGTCGAAAGCATGGCGTAGGCACCGGTCCCCGCCGCGCCCATGACCGGATTCGCGGCGACGCCGCTGGTTGCGTTGATACTGTGCAAGACGATTCGCGGCGCGCCGGAGGAATCCGCGCACGTGCCGCCGACGAGAATATTATTATTGCTGATGATTGCGCCCGCAGGGTACGCGCCACCACCAGCGCAAGAAATCTGGGTCATGCCGCCGGTGCCGAAAGTAGAAACGAGACGTCCATCCGCCCCGAGGCGTGCGACAACGATGCCGGCGTAGTTGCCAGGGCCGTTACCCGATGTGGAAGTGTTTCCGTACGTTCCGGCGACGACGACACCGCCGTCAGGGAGCGCGGCGACCTGGTACGCGCGGCTATCGACGTCGGTGTCGACGCCGGTGTCATGTACGCGAACCTTGATTTCGACCATCCCGTTGGTGGCAAACGAGGAATCAACCTGCCCGTCGGATTTGTAGCGCGCCACAACCATGTCGCGACGTTGCGAGGTTTCAACTGGTGGGAATGTAAACGCCCGGCCGGATGTGTTCGCCGTGGATCCGGCCACGATGATCGCGTCATCAACGGGCGATACAGCCATCGCGTTTGGTTTAATGTCCTTGTTGGCGATCGCCGTGCGCGCACCGCCGTCGGCGAAAGACTTGTCGCGAGACAAGAGTGCTACAGTGGCGTCATACGGGGCGCAACACTCTGTGTGTTGTTCGCTCGCCGCCCTCTGGCTGATCACCGTCTTCTGCCCGCAAGCAGCGACCAGGGCCGCAAAGGCCAAGGCTGACCCGACACGGGTTCCAGGCGCCATAAACTTGCCCCGGTTGCTCATAATCCTCCCCGAGAAGAAATCTGACTCCAAA
>CAWUNT010000408.1:0-2321 GCA_963923405.1 uncultured bacterium
ACCAGCCCGCACAACAAGAACCTGGTCCTGGCCCACTGCTCCCAGGCCACCAACGAAGACGCCCAGGCCGCCGTCAAGGCCGCCCTCCACGCCCGCAAATCCTGGGCCGCGTTGCCGTGGGAAGACCGCGCCGCCGTGTTCCTGAAGGCGGCTGACCTCCTGGCAACGAAATACCGCGCGAAAATGAACGCCGCGACGATGCTGGGCCAGAGCAAGACCTGTTTCCAGTCGGAGATCGATGCCGCCTGCGAGTTGATCGACTTCTTCCGGTGGAACGTCCACTTCATGACAGAAATCTACGCGCAGCAGCCCTACTCCCCCGCCGGCCAGTGGAACCGCCTGTCGGCGCGCCCCCTTGAAGGGTTCGTTTACGCCGTCGCGCCTTTCAACTTCACTTCGATTTCAGTGAACCTGCCGTGCGCGCCGGCCCTGATGGGCTGCGCGGTTGTCTGGAAACCTGCGGCGACGGGGGCCCTGTCGTCCTTCATCGGCATGCAGATCCTCGAGGAAGCCGGACTTCCCCCGGGCGTCATCAATTTCCTGCCGGGCGAGCCGGGACCGATCAGCGACGCGTTGATGGAACATCCGGACCTGGCCGGCATCCACTTCACGGGATCCACGGCGACGTTCAATCACCTCTGGAAAACCGTCGGCGCCAACATCGACAAGTACAAGTCATATCCCCGCCTCGTCGGCGAGACGGGCGGCAAGGACTTTGTCTTCGCGCACCCCAGCGCCGATATTGACCAGCTGGTGACGGCACTCGTGCGCGGCGCGTTTGAGTACCAGGGACAGAAGTGTTCCGCGGCGTCGCGCGCCTACATCCCCAAGAGCATCTGGCCGCATGTGCGCGACAAGATGGTCGCCATCACGGAAGAACTCAAGATGGGCGACGTCGAGGACTTCACCAACTTCATGGGCGCCGTGATCGACGAGCGCGCGTTCAAGAAGATCAAAGGTTATATCGAACACGCGAAATCGGCGTCCGACGCGAAAGTCATCGCCGGCGGGCAGTGCGATGACAGCAAAGGATGGTTCATCCGTCCGACGGTCATCGAGACGACCAACCCGACATTCAAGACGATGGTCGAAGAAATTTTTGGCCCGGTGCTGACCGTTTACGTTTACGAGGACAGCAAGTTCGAGGAGACGCTGAAACTGTGCGACGAAGGCACGCCATACGCGTTGACCGGGGCGGTCTTCGCGCGCGAGCGGCGCGTGATTCACCACATGGCGGCGGTCCTCGAGAACGCGGCGGGCAACTTCTACATCAACGACAAACCCACGGGCGCGGTGGTCGGGCAACAACCATTCGGCGGCGCGCGGGCGTCAGGTACCAACGACAAGGCCGGCAGCATGCTGAACTTGCTGCGCTGGGTGTCGATGCGGACCATCAAGGAAAACTTCCTGCCGATCACGGAACACCGTTATCCGCACATGCTGGAGCCCTGATTGAAACCGCTGGTACTTGCATACTGCCGCGAAGGTTTTGAGAACGAGGCCGGAGAAGAACTAGCCGCACGGGCGGTGGAGATCCTGAGCCTCCGGCGCAAACCTGTGCCCGTGATGCGCGCGAACGCGGCGTTCGCGTACTTGCCTCTGGCAAACGTCGAGGAACTCCTGGGCCTGCGCAAGAAACTGGACCTAGATTCCCTGGTCTTCGCGCGCCAGATCGCGTTCGGATTCGGTCCCCTTGAACTCGGGGACGTGCGCGACCGCGCGGCTCCGATTGCGGCGGCGGCGCTGGATACGATTTTTGCCGCGGCAGGCATCCAGTACAACAAACTCGCCGTGACTTTTCCCGACAACAACGACGGCAAGGAACTCACGCGATTCGCGAAACTGGTCCATCCGGCCCTGTCGAAATCCCTCGGCAAGTCTGGTTTCGTCGCGAAGGCCGGCGCCAAGGGCCTGCCAATCTTCAACGTCTTTTTTTACGACAAGGCGAAGGCGGCCATGTTGACCTGGATCGATCCGGGCAACTCATCGCCATGGCTGGACGGGGTGGCACGCCTGAAATTCCCGCCGACGGCCCCCAGCCGGTCGACCCTGAAACTGGAAGAAGCCTTTCATGTATTCATGAACAAGGACCAGCGCGATGCCCTCCTGCGGCCAGGACTTACGGCCGTTGACCTGGGGGCGTCGCCCGGAGGATGGACCTGGCAATTCGTCCATCGAGAAATGTTCGTGACCGCGGTCGACAATGGAAAAATGGACGATGCCCTCATGGCCAGCGGCATGGTCGACCACAAGGCCGCCGACGCGTTCCGTTACGTGCCTGTCTCTTATACACATCTGACGCTGCCGACGATACTCCTTGT
>CAWUNT010000409.1:0-2312 GCA_963923405.1 uncultured bacterium
CAAAAAGTGACGGCCGTCCGTGCGGAGATTGAGGACACGAAACGCGCGATCGAGCGCGCGGAGCGTGATTACAACCTGGACAAGGCGGCCGAACTCCGCCACGGCAAGTTGCCAGGGCTGATGGAAAAGCTGCAGGCCGCGGAGGCCGAGGCGGCCAAGGGCCAAAAGGGTGAGGCTACGCGCCTCTTGCGCGAGGAAGTGACCGAGTCCGAGATCAGCCAGATTGTCAGTCGCTGGACTGGAATTCCGGTGACACGCCTTGTCGAGGGTGAGCGCGAGAAGTTACTCAAACTCGACAAGATACTGCATGAGCGCGTGATCGGGCAGGACGAGGCCGTTCAACTGGTCAGCGATGCCGTGATTCGCGCCCGGGCAGGGATCAAAGACCCGCGCCGTCCGGTCGGATCCTTCATCTTCCTTGGCCCGACGGGCGTCGGAAAGACCGAACTGGCAAAAGCCCTCGCCTCGTCCCTGTTCGACAGCGAGGACAACATCGTGCGCATCGACATGTCCGAGTACATGGAGAAGCACGCCGTATCCCGTTTGATCGGTGCTCCTCCCGGATATATTGGCTACGAGGAAGGCGGTCAGTTGACCGAGGCCGTGCGCCGCAAACCATACTCAGTCATCCTGTTCGACGAGATCGAGAAGGCGCATCCCGAAGTGTTCAATACGTTGTTGCAGCTGCTCGACGACGGACGCCTGACAGACTCACAGGGCCGGACGGTCGACTTCCGCAACACTGTCGTGATCATGACGAGCAACATCGGGTCGCATCACTTGCTGGACGGCGGGATCGGCAGCGATGGCGAGCTGACTGCCGCCGCGCGCAACGCTGTGACGTCCGATTTGCGCGCGCACTTCCGCCCGGAATTCCTGAACCGCGTCGACGAGATCGTGATGTTCAAGCCACTCCAGATGGAGGAGATCAAGAAGATCGTGCGCATCCTCGCGAAGGGTTTTTCGGATCGCCTGGCAGACCGCGGCATAGGATTCGAATTGTCGGAGCAGGCCGCGGGGTTCATCGCGGAAAGCGCCTACGACCCGCAATTTGGAGCGCGACCGCTCAAGCGGTTCCTGCAACGGGAACTTGAAACCCGGGTGGCGCGCCAACTTGTCGCGGGCCAGATCAAGGATGGGGACAGAATCCAAGTTACCGTAACTGATGGGAAATTGGGGATAAATTCCACTTCCGTGTAATTCCCGTAATGTTCTCCGTGCCGGACCCGATAACGGTTGGGTCTTTCACGGAGAACATTCGTGCGCTTTGGTCCCCCATGGAAAACCGGACTCGCCGTTTTGCCGGCATTGCTTGCAGTGCTGGTTTCTTGTGGCGGATCCAGCTTCTCTGGCGGGAACCGCGTGCAAAAGGCGGGAACAACCCAGCAAAACAGTGGGGGGCTGCCTTCAGGCTCCCAGGCCGGCCTTCCGTCAATCGACGGACTCCCGGGATTTTCTGAGGGTGGGCGCATGACGCTCAGCCGACGCTTCAACGATTTCCTTTTTGCGGGGGCTGGCCCCGGCAGCTGCGGCCTGCCACCTGTTGCCACTAATTCCTGCCGGGTTCCCGGTGGTCGTGGCCTGAGCTGTCCATCCGGTTACCAGCACATTGGCGCCGTGGGCGACTGTTACCCTCTGCCTCCTGGCTACGGGATCTCGATGCAATGTACGGGAAACCGGCCCCTTTGCCAGAAAACCGGACAGGATGATCCCAACGTCGTCGTTGAAGTTCGCATGGTCCAGGGGTCAAGGTGTCCTGATGGCTTCGCCGGTGATCCGAACAACAGCAACGTTCTAGGTGTCGTCGCTGCGCCACCATCCTGTGCCAGCTATTCCACCAGCGCCTTTTGCAAGAGGACGGTGCCGCTGTCCTCACTCGTGCCAGGTACCACCATTGTCTCGGCGATTGCCATCATGGGAACCGACGCGCATCTCGATGTTCCGCCCGCATGTCCAGCAGGATTCAGCGACGCGGGTTCGGCGCCGGATTGCTCCAACTATACGGCAAATCAGGGGATCCAGTGTTGCAGGGGCAACGTGCGTTTTTGCCAGAAGCAAGAAGTTGTCAACTGAAACGACTGAATTCCCGAACTAACGAATCGCGGAGGACAGGCGAGCCACGCAGTCTTCCGCGGCGAGAATAAACTTCCCGCGATCATAGTAATCCCCGATGGCGTTGCCGTTGTGCTGGAACCCGTAAGTATGAAGGAGTTCATGCAGCACAGTTCCCGCGAGGACCGGTAGATTTTTCCTGTCGAAAAAAATAAGGATGCGTATTCACGTTCAAACGGTGGATGCTTCGTGGCGCGACA
>CAWUNT010000410.1:0-2298 GCA_963923405.1 uncultured bacterium
CATGAATCGCGGCGTATCGACAACCAGCTACGCGGTCGCTCGGGCCGTCAGGGTGATCCTGGCGCCAGCAAGTTTTTTCTTTCACTGGAAGATGACCTGATGCGCATATTCGCATCAGACCGCCTCTCCATGATCATGGAACGCCTCGGCATGCAAGAAGGCGAGGCGATCGTATCGCCGATGGTTTCCCGCGCTATTGAGCGGGCGCAGAAGCGGGTCGAGGAACACAACTTCTCAAGCCGCAAGCATCTTCTTGAGTATGACGACGTCATGAATCAGCAGCGCCAGGTCGTATACAAACTGCGCCGTCAGATGCTGGACGGACTCGAAACCGGCAAGAACGCTGAAATCGACTTTCTGGAGACCGCGGCTTCCAATCTTGCCGCGGCGACTATCGAGCGCCAGATTCAGGCAGCTAACGCCGCGCAGAACCATTCTGGTTTGGGCGAGGCAATCCGCCACGCCATCCGTCAAGAACACAACACTGAAATCAAGATTCCGGATGACTTCGAGATCGAGGGCTCTGGCCTTGAGTCCATGATTGGCACCGCCACGGCGCAAATTCTGGCTGCATACCGGTCAAAATTTGACGAGGTCGGGCCTGAACTCAAGTCAAAAATCGAATGTTTTATCTATCTGCAGGTGATCGATCGCGCCTGGAAAAACCATTTGCTCGGAATGGACGCGCTGAAAGACAGCGTCAGCCTCCGTGGATACGGTCAAAGGGATCCGCTTCAGGAATACAAGAAGGAGGCCTTCCGCCTTTTTGAGGCGATGATGATCCGGATTGAGGATGAAACAACTCAGGCCCTTCTGCATCTTGAGCGCCCTCGTCTTGAGGTTGCCGGAGATCTCCACCGCGAAGAGGCCGACGAAGAAGATCTCGAATTCAAGCATCCTGCAGCCGCTCATTTTGAGGAACCTGCTGCTGAGGAATCAAAGGCAGGAATTGATCGCCCGGGTATCGCCGAAAGATTCGGTGACGAGACCATGGTCTATCATGGGCCACGCTCCGCGCCTGAGGAAGTCCCCCAGACTGTCTCCACGGCACCGATGCGAAGGACAGCCGAGAAAGTCGGGCGAAATGACCCTTGTCCGTGCGGATCGGGAAAAAAGTACAAGAAGTGCCACGGTCAGGTCGGTTCTGAGCTCGCGTCAACGGATCAATAAACATGACGCGAATTCTCGATTACGCTCCCTCCGATGAACAGAGCCTCGTCTCGCGAATTTTGCTGGCCGTTCATCAGGCGGCAGACGAGGCGTTTTCCGGAAATGGCGTCAAAGGACGGAACCAGGCGAAGACCGTGCTAGCCGCCAAAAACCCGGCTGGTTCTGTCGATGAGCGAGGGCCGATTCCCACGCCTGCGACAAATGGAGCCGCGGCAAATTTACCGCAAGACCTGTCCAGCGATAACTCGCGACCTCATGCGAGCGCTTTTTCGAAAGTTATCGATGACAGTGAATTCGACGACATCATGGCGGAAAAACATAAATCCAGAAAATGGATCTTCCTGATCATCATGCTAGCGACAGCGGCATTTGTCGCCCTTGCGCTCCTGATCGGGACTCGGGGACTTCGCTGATCAGCCTTCCGCCGTTTGCCCTTCGGCCGCGATCTGTTGCAAATCGAACACTGGTCGCAAAGACTCCGACGCGGCGTCGACGATGCTGATGATCTGGTCTTTGGTGAACGCCGATCTTTCCGCGGTACCCTGAATCTCGAGAATCTTTCCTGACTGGGTCATGACAACATTCATGTCAAGGTCCGCAGAACTGTCTTCCAGGTAATTCAAATCGACGAGGATACGCTCATCTTTCAGCCCGATTGAAACAGCCGCCACCGCATCCTTGAGCGGGTTGTTCTTGAGGCGACCGGACCTGAGGCAGCGATCAATTGCGAGCTTCAGGGCGACGTATGCACCGGTGATGGACGCTGTCCTTGTACCACCATCTGCCTGGATTACATCGCAATCGATTGTGAACGTCGTATCCGGGCAAAGGTTGAGATCGATAACCCCGCGAATTGACCGGCCGATGAGTCGCTGGATTTCCTGGGTCCGGCCAGACGGTCCTGTACGTTCGCGCCTTGTCCTTGAATTGGTTGCTGAAGGCAGCATGGAGTATTCAGCCGTGAGCCAGCCCTGCGGCGGGGACGCCTGTCGCAGGAATGATGGCACACCATCCTCGACAGTCACCGTACAGATGACCTGCGTCATTCCATACTCGACGAGGACACTTCCAGCGGCGTGGCGCGTAAACCCCGGGGTGATCCTGATCGGTCTCATTTGGGCGCCGGAT
>CAWUNT010000411.1:0-2297 GCA_963923405.1 uncultured bacterium
CACAAGGAGTATCGTCGGCAGCGTCAGATGTGTATAAGAGACAGGGGTTGGATCGCTTGACGATGATTTTGACAGGTTGCGATGCCATCCGCGACGTGATCGTGTTCCCGAAAACCCAGAAGGGGACATGTTTGATGACAGGAGCGCCTGGCGAGGTGTCGCTCGACCAGTTGCGTGATTTGCACATAAGGGTTCACAGGCTTGAGTAATTCGCAGCATGACGGGAAATCCGGTTCCCGCAAATTTGATTTTGCCTCTTTTCCGATGGGTCCGGTTCTTCGCAAGTACCTCGGTGTCGGCGGCAATTACCGCGGAGATCGCGTAGCGATCGAGTCGCCCTCATCGAGAGTCAGCGAGGACGAGGCTGTTGTCTTCGGACAGGCCCTCGTGAATCACGCGACGGATCATCCGGTGACGGATGGGGCTGTCCTCGTGAATATTCTTGAGGAACTCGTCACGATGGACATGCCTGGCGCGGCCCTGCGCATGTACGACGCGCATCGTTCCATTTTTCCGGCCAATGACTTCCGTGCGCAGTTTCATCTGGGCAATGCCGCCATGCTCGCGGGAAGTCTTGTCCAGGCAGAGCAAGCTTTTACAGAGGCGCAGAAAATTGTTCCGGGTGAAACCGCCCCGTATGTGAACATGGCGCAAATCCTGATCCACGACGACCGTCTTGAAGAAGCGCGGAAATGGATCGAGGCAGGGCTTCAAGTTGACGCGAATCATTTCGGCCTGTGGGAAATGTTGGCGTGGGTATTCAAGCAACTTGAAATTCCTGATCACGTCAAATCCCTCGAATGCCTCGCCAGGGAAGTGAACTCGTGGGCAGGCCAGTCCATGTGTGTAGACCTCGTCGCGCCCGATGAACCGGAGCGCAAGTTGTCCATGCTCGAGGATTTTTACCGCGAGGGCCAATCCTCGGAGGAATTTCTGGTCGAATACACGGCTGTCCTTGGTCAATGCGGTTTGTACGACCGTATTCCGCCCGTGATCTGGAGATTCAGGTCAGGAGAGGTCGCGAAAGCGCCGTCCGCCGGTCAAGGTGGCGCGCGTCAGGAGTTGTCGTGGAAGTTGCAGTTGCATCTGGCACAGGCGCAACTGGCGACTGAACAGCACGCCGCCGCCCGGGAGTCCCTGGAGGCTCTTCAGAATGGGGCTGGATTCTCTGGCGTGCCCGCGAATGTTCTGGAGTCTGTCATACCGGCGTTGATCGCCGAAATTGAGGAAACGGGAGCCATCAAAAATGAACGTCACTAAAAAAGCCATCCAGACAAACGCGGCGCCGGCCGCCATCGGTCCATACTCTCAGGCGGTGCAAGCCGGCGGCTTGCTGTTTGTCTCCGGACAAATCCCGCTGGATCCCGCGACCGGACAACTTGTCGGCGCTTCGGTCGAAGAGCAGGCAACGCGAGTCCTGAAAAACCTGCGCGCGATTGTCGAAGCCGCGGGTGGCAACATGGCGAGTGTTGTCAAAACCACGATTTTCCTGAAAAGCATGGATGATTTCGCCAAGGTCAATGAGATCTACGCGACCTTCTTTGAGGCGCCGTTTCCAGCGCGCGCGACGGTCGAAGTGAGTCGCCTGCCCAGGGACGTCCGGGTTGAGATTGAAGCTGTGGTTAACCTTGGCGGCAATTGAACCGATTGACAAATAGGGTTGGCGTCCCCGTTGGGGCATGCTAACCTGAAGGAAAGTCAATAGTTTTTGTGAAGCCGGGTATCTCTGATATGGGCCTCATCGCCAACATTTTGGGCACCACCGCGACCCGAGCTGCTACCAAGGCAGCTGTTCGGAAACTGCGCGCCTGCGCGTGGCTTCTGTTGCCCGCTACCTTGGTTTACCTGGCCGTTTCCCCGGAGCTGCCGGCAGGATTCTCCCGCAAGGCGGCACGCGCCCACGTTGAAATCGACGGTACTGACTTCGGGGCCTTTGAGGGCATCCTGGGTGTCGAGGATGAGTCCGGGACCGCGATCAATTCGGGGCAGGTTCGCCGGGTGGTGTTGCAGCGCGACTTCGTCACTGACCCCTCTCTTTATCTTTGGGCAAAGAACACGATGAAAGAGCGTTCAGGGCTCAAGGACGTGAACGTCATCATGGAAAATCGTGATGGCGATGAAGTCGCGCGTTATGTCCTGAAGTCCTGCCAGCCGGTCTCCTGGTCTGTGGAGGCAGCAGCGCTGTCTTCCGGTGGATTCCACGAGCGCATTGAGCTCGCTGTGCAGGGAGTCGAGGTTGAATAAGCCGGGACCTGTCTCTTATACACATCTGACGCTGCCGACGATACTCCTTGTGT
>CAWUNT010000412.1:0-2290 GCA_963923405.1 uncultured bacterium
GGAGGGGCAAAATCTGATTGGCAGGGTCGCGTTCGACTGAACGCATCCGGCGCACGACTTCCTCGGCGCTTTGAATGATGACCGGCCTGAAAAGATCTATGCGCAAGGTTCTCCCCCCGTCTAGACCCACAAAAGAGACGAGCGGCGAATCGATCGAGGAACTTTTGTCTGCCCTCTAATGATCGGAAACGATTGCTATTTCGGCGGATTTTAGGGAATAAGGGGGCCGGATGGTTCCACGCATGACGCAATCGCAAGAAACCTGGTTTGGTCGCATCGCGGGTCAAGGCGCGAGGATGCTCCGGGCTTTTCCGCCCGAGGTGGCGCACGATATCGCGATTCGTTGTCTCGCCGCGGACCCGTTGGCGTGGTTCCCGGCGGGAACACCAGACGTTGTTGCCGCGGCGTCGGGACCGGATATGGATCTGCGAGTCAGCGTTCCGGGAATCGGGACGCTTGCGCACCCGATAGGTCTCGCGGCTGGATTTGACAAGAACGCGCGGGCGGTTCGTGGTCTTTCGCGGATCGGATTTTCGCACATGGAAATTGGTGCCGTGACACCGCGGGCACAGCCAGGAAATCCACGCCCGCGACTGTTCCGCTACCCTGCGGACGAGTCCCTGATCAATCGCATGGGATTCAATAACGATGGCGCGGAGAAGATCGCGTCGCGGCTGCGCGCGTTGCACTGGAATCATGGATCCTGCCCGGTCGGGGTCAACATTGGAAAGAACAAGGACACTCCGGCCAGCCACGCGATCGAGGATTTCCTGAAGGTTCACGACGCGTTCAAGGACGCGGCCTCTTTTTTTGTGGTGAACCTGAGTTCGCCGAATACCCCGGGGCTCCGAGAACTCGCGACGCCAGCCTTTCTCGGCAGGATCGCGGACGCTTTCGGGCCGGAGTCACGAAGGCTTTGGATAAAGTTCGATCCGGACATGTCGCGTGATGTTTTCCAGGAACTGGTCCGCGCGACCGGAGATCGTGGCTTCGCCGGGTTGGTCCTGACCAACACGCACCGGGTCGAACACCCGCAGGCAGGTGGCTTGTCTGGCGCGCCATTGACCGCGCTTTCCAACCGGACACTTGAGTGGGCCTGGGAAGTGCACAGGGGATCAATTCCCACGATCGGTGTCGGCGGGGTCATGACCGGCCGGGATGCGTTCGACAAGATCGCGCGTGGATCGCTCGCGCTGCAAATATACACGGCATTCATTTATCGCGGCCCCTGGGTGGTCGTCAGGATGCTGCGCGAATTGAAAGAAGAGATGCGCCGCCGCGGTTTTCGTTCCGTCACCGAAGTTTTCGGGTCGTATCATGTTTGAAGGATCCAGCATGGCATCAGGCATGCGGTCGCTGGGCGTCCGATTTCCGGTCATGGTCGCGCCCATGGTCGGGATCAGTCATGTCGCATTCCGGTCCATGCTCCGGCGTTACGTTCCGGTTGGTCTCGACCCGCTGATTTTCACCGAGATGCTGTCGACAAGAAGGCTGCCGACAGAGCGGCTGGAAACGACGGCCGAGCTGCGTTGCACGGATGCCGAGAAGGCGGGTGAGGACCGTTTCATCCCGCAACTTCTCGGCAACGAGGAGCGGTTCATCAGGCCCAGCGTCGCCAAACTGGAGTCGTTGAAGCCTTGGGGTTTTGACATCAACATGGGTTGCCCGGCGACTCATGTCCTCAAGCACAACTGGGGCGTTCGCCTCATGGGGGATCCCGGGTACGCGGCCGGTGTCGTTCGCATGGTCCGGGAATCGACGGATCGCCCGGTCAGCGTCAAGATGCGTGGCGGCAGCGACAAGGTTTGCGATCTCAATTATCTCGACGAATTCACGCACGCTCTCGAGGAAGCCGGGGCCAACTGGGTTACCATTCACGCGCGTACGCGGGAACAGGGACACGAGGGGCGCGCTGACTGGCAACTTGTCAGTGAGATCGCAAGGCGTCGACGGATCCCGGTCGTGGCCAACGGGGACATCCAGACCGCGGCCGACGCGATGACGGTCTTGCGTGATTTCGGGGCGGGTGGCGTCATGATTGCACGTGCCGCAACGGTGCGCCCCTGGATCTTGTGGCAAATCGCAGAGGATTTGTTCGAGGATTCGCGCGGGGATCATCCAGGACCGATGGCGCCTGCCGGACGCTCCGGCGAACGGGCGCCCCGGACCCGCGCGGAAGAGTCGCGGGAATTTTTCAGGGCCTGCCTGATTCTCATTGATGAACTCGAAAGGCATTTCGGGGATCGTCAGGACGATGCCTTGAAGAAGTTCAGTTTTTTTGCCGCCACCG
>CAWUNT010000413.1:0-2286 GCA_963923405.1 uncultured bacterium
CGTGTAGTGATCCGTGAATTCATCGATTCCCTGCGTGTGATCAGTACAATCATCCAGGAATTCGATGCCAAGCATCCGGTTGCCAACAAAGTCCTGCTCGTCCATGGATTTGCGCCGGTGTCCCGTTACCTTGTTGGCGCCGGTGAAGTCTGGTTGGTGGACGAATTACTCACTCTCCGGCAGACGTTGCGGGAGACCCTGGTTGCTTCCGGTCTGGACAAGTTGCCATCGATATTCCTTGGTTCGGGGGATTGCTGCAGTCCGGTACTCGATATCGCTCGCATGTGTGAAGTTCGTGTCTGGTTAGATCAGGGATCCGTGCTGCGAGGCTCTCCTGGTATCTGGTCAGAAGGTTTGATGGGTCCGCGGGCATACCCCGGCCTGGCATTTTCGGGACAAGTTCCCAGGACTCGCTGGGAAATATCCGTCGATGGCGCCCAGAAAGTCGGCTTTCTGGATGGTTGCCTGAATGAGACTGGTCCGGACGGCAATTCGCTCGCTGAGATCATTCAAGGACTTGCTCCGATGCTGCGGGGCATAAAGGATCATGCCGGTCCACGAGGCATCTCAAGCGGTGAGCAAAGGTTCCGGGAGGCGATTGCGCACAGTCGATTGAAAGCCGCCAAGGTTTCCGTGGGGAGTTCCCGAAATTTGGTTACGGCTCTGATCCGTCAGCCTGATGATGAAGGCGCGGCCGAGCTCGGGAGTGTTTATCTTGCGATGAACCGGGGAAGGGATCCTTGGTTGGATGCCCAATCGGCTTCCGTCAAATCCCGGGGTCCTGAATTACCGGTATTTGCGCCACAGATTTTTGGTGCAGTGGTGGATTTGTCAGAGGGCGTACTGCCGCCTGGCTACCTGATGGATCTGGCGCGATTAAAAGGTCTTGTCATTCTCACGTCTTCGAACAGCCGGCGGCTTCCTGCACGGCTGGAAGAACAGAAATCAGCATTGACGAACCGGATGGGGACCGCAAAGGCTCAGTCATTCTGGGATCGCAACCTGATACCATGCGCTCCGGGCGCATTGGACGCCGATCGCATGGGGCTGCCCCTGATACGGCCGACAAGCGACCATGCTGTTGAGGTCATTATCCCGGAAGAAGGAAAATGGGTTCTTGAGTTGATCCCAGGTCTCGCTGGAGCTTTGTTTTCAGTGGTTGACGGCTGCAGGATGGTACCAGCCATTGTTCGTAGCGGAGGTTTTCCGGGCAAAGATTTCAGGCAATGGTTCGAGGAAAGACCACGCTTCGCGAATGTGCTGCGGGTGTTTGCCACGGGGGCTGTTTTCAGTGAAAACCTCGAACTGCGGGGCTACCGGTCCCTCTTTCATTTCATTTTGGCTTGGCAGTGTGCGCAATCAGGTTGGGGGCATGACGAGGCTTGGAAGGAATTGACGGCAAATGGCTGGGCACTTGACGATTCAGGCCTTTTTCGCAAGGTACTGGAAGAGTCCGGAATGTCTGTGAATCGCACGTCAGGAAAAGGGTCCAGGGACGGGAAGGCCCCGATTCCGATGATAAATCTGCACGCCCGGATCCTTGCGGGGTGTATGGCTCGAGCTCACTCGGACGACCCTGCCGGCCAAGCGATTCTCCTGGACATTTCGGGTATTCCCTCGACGGATATCGCAGTTCTGTCGGGCGACGAAAAGCCTGTTCAGATGGAAATTACCGGCCTCTGCGGGGAGGGGGCATTGCCCTTTGTGGCTCTCTCGCCGTGGCGCCCGGCCAGTGCGGTCACAGGCATAAGGTACGGTGGAGTCGAACTGCCTGGAACCATGAACCGGCAATCAGCGATCGAGAAATATGTACGCTCATGTGTTGCGCAAATGCCACAGCGGATTCTTGACGCTGTGTCCAAAAATACACAAATTGATGCCGCGGTCTGGTTCGACCGGCTGATGCGTCTCAATTGAACGCCGCATTAACATGGTTTTGACGCCGGTGAGAGAGTTACTGGTGTGGTGGCGCGGTTTTTGCTAATTAGTGTGCTAATGCACGGTTCATTTCAAAAAACCATCCGCGATCGCGTGGTGTTCTCCGGGGTCGGATTGCACTCTGGAATTACCGCGGAGATGATCGTAAGTCCGGCAACCCAGGGGACCGGGGTTGTGTTTATGCGGACCGATTCGGTATCCGCGAAACCCGTCAAGGCCTCATGGGAAGCTGTTAGCATCACTGACTTGTCGACTTCTGTTGGTGAAAAAGAATCCCGTGTATCAACCATTGAGCACCTCATGGCGGCATTGTCTGGCCTTGGTATCGACAATGTCCATATCGCGATA
>CAWUNT010000414.1:0-2284 GCA_963923405.1 uncultured bacterium
GGTGGGACCATCGTCTGGACCAGCAGGCCGCGCGGAAGATCCCGGAGGATTTTGTTGGCGGCCGCAATCGTCCTTGGTTCTTCTGTGATGTCCAGTTGCGCCACAGTGAAGGGCTGGTTTGAGGATGACGATAAAAAAGGCGACAGCGCCGATGAAGTCGCTCCGAAGTCATCCGCGTCCGCGCCACAAGCCCCACGCGCGAAACCATCTGTTGACCCGGATGAGGTTGCTGATTTGCAGCTCAAGCTGACGCGCCTCATGGCACGGACGGAAGAGATTGAGGAGAAATTCTCGCGTCAGCAGGAAAGGCTCCAGATCATCGAGCGAGGTTTGACGCTGGGAATTGTCCCGGATGAACTGCAGCCTGCCGGAAAGGGAAAATCTCCGGCGACAGTCCCCGCGGCGAAAAAAGTCTCGCGAGTTGAGGCCGATGAAGAAAACGAGCAGACGGTGGCATCTGCCAAGCCGGCTGATGTGTCCGCGGCTGCCGCGCCGCAGAATCAGGCGGCGAAACCTGACGCCAAGGGTGGTGCCGCGGACCAGGCCAGGGAAGAGGGGATTCCGGTCGCGACACGTGAAGAATTCAACAAGGATTTTGCCGCCGCGCACGAGGACTACCGCGCTGGCCGGTTCGGCAAGGCGATCGTCGGCTTCTCCGAGATCGGAAAGAAATACGATCCTGCTCTCACATCGGGCGTTCACCAGTTCTGGATCGCAAGGAGCTGGGCAGGGCTGAAGGAACTGCAGACTGCCCGGCAATTGTTCAGCGAGTTCATTGCGTCGTTCCCGGTGAGCCCATGGGCTCCGCGCGCGAAACTTGAGCTGGCGCGGGTTGAGTCCGCCCTGGGACTGAAGGAAACGGCCATCAAGCGCCTCCGCGGAGTGATTTCTGAATATCCTCTCGAGGACGTGGCGGAAATGGCGAAGTCCGAAGTCGAAAGGATGTCCAGGACGTTATGAAGGGCCGGCATTCCATCACCGCAGTCGTGACGGTTGTGGCGGGTCTTTCCTGCATCGGTGCCGCACCGCCCAGGACGAACGATTTCGCCGGGGCGCCACCCGTGCCGGGAACGCGCCGGGTGCTCGCCGCCGGTGAGGCGCCTGACACCTACACCGTGCAGCGTGGCGATACCCTTTATGACATTTGTGACCAGTTGTTGGGTGAGGGCGCGTACTGGCCAAAACTCTGGTCGCTCAATCCCGAGATAAAAAACCCGCACTTTGTGTTCCCGGGGATGAAAATCCGGTTTTATCCGGGTGACCCCGAAATTCCGCCCTACTTGCTCGTGTCGACGGAGGACGAGGCCCTGCCCGTTGACACAGGTCCCGTCGCGCCGGAAGACCTGGTGGTCAAGTCACCTGTTTTGAAAGAGAAGGACGACGGGCGCACGTTTGAACTTGTTGATGCCAAGGACATACCCATACCCGAGGAAATCGCTCGCGAGATTCTGGTCAGCGGCAAGATTTTCCGTCGCTCTGACGTGGTTGTCGACTTGCCAGGTTTCATCACCGAGAATGAGGCCGATCCGGAAGGTTATGTGTTTTCGGGCAGCGAGGGGCGCATTCTCGTCGATGAGTCCGGCGAGATCCTTCTCGAGGAGTCTGGATCGCTGACCCCCGGTAACATATATACCATCGTGCGTCCCGTTGGTGAGGTGTACGACGAAAGCGACCATGGCAACGGGCGATTTGTTGGCCATCGTTACGATTTCGTCGGTCATGTTCGTGTCGTGCGCGGCAATGAGTCGGGACTTTATCGCGGGATCATGGTCGACTCGCGGTTGCCCCCGGAGGCCGAGGACATCATTGTGCCCTTCGTCGCGACGCGGAAGCAATTTGTCCCCGGTATCGTTTCGCCGCCGCGAGAGGTTCCCTCTTTCGTGGTCGGGTTCGATCGTGACGTTCAGGACTACGGTGGCGAGGGTGACTTTGTCTTCCTGAAGCTGTCGGTTCGCGGTTCCGTTCGCGAGGGGGATTTGCTTGAGGTGTACAATCAACCAGACTTCGTGAATGCCCGGACCGGGACCATGTTCAAGCCCGACTTTCTCAAACGAGGAACGGTGCGGGTGGTCGATGTCCGCGGCACCATCGCGACGGCATACATCATCAGTTCACTGGGTCCCATCGCGAAATGGGATCCAACGATCCGCAAGGCCCTTTGATGACCCGGGCCTGAAGTGGGTACAACCTCCCGTCTGGATCCGTGCCGGGTCCTGAGGGGAGGCAGCGCCGTGAGTATCCGGATTCTCAATCTCGTCACCACAATCCTTCATGTTTATGCGGC
>CAWUNT010000415.1:0-2284 GCA_963923405.1 uncultured bacterium
GACCAGAAACGGGAATGCGGGCAGGGGCAGCGCCTTGTTGGCGCGATCAAGGCCTTTTGCCCGGAGTTCCTTCAGCAAAGCCTCGCGCGCCAATGCCAAGGCCCCTTTTGTGAACAGTGGGTCGACATTCTCGATTGTCAGGGAGAGTTGCGCGCGGTCGCGGTAAAAGCCGACCCGGCAGAGGCAACGCACCTGCGATCCATCCTGCAGGACCTGGCGCAGGGCGTCCTCTCCGTGCATCCGGCGCATGTATTCCAATGCCGTCGGCCAGATGGTCGCCTTGACGCTGATCGAGCCCGCGCCTCCGGAGATGCCACTGGCGGTTTTCCCGCCCGGACCATCGCTCTTTGGTTCAGCGAGATTCAGGAAGATGCCTTGCGGGCGCACGGCCAGGTTCTCGATCTCGCCCGTGACCCAGACAGGCGCCGGGAATCCCGTCGCGATGCTGCGCGCGACGGCAGTTACCAGTTCGCGAACGGGCATGCCCGCGTCAGGTGAGGATTCTTGCTTCGTCGATTTCGGGTCCGGCTCACGCGCGGCATCAATTGCCGTGGCAGCCGCCGCGTCCCCGCGACCCGACAGTGCCTGGACGCGTTCCAGCGCAAGATCGCTGAACGGAATCTGCCAGGTCTTGTAACGACTGTCGAAACGGCCACCGAGGGCCTTGATCTCGTCGCGATGACGGTACGTGTCGCCGTGGACAATGATGATATTTTCGCGAACGACAAAGTGCAGTCCCATGCCATGAGGCGTAGCACGCGGGCGGCGTGTCCGCCAGTCACTTCATGAACACCGTGCAGTTGCGCGCGATGAAATCGATGTGCAGCAGTGTTTCCTGGCCATCCGGTCTGCGTGTTGGTTTGAATCGGCACGCGACTTCGTTCAGTCCCCCGTCCTCGACGGTCGCGGCCGTCACTGTATATTCACGGTCCGGCAACAAGTCTGGCAGTGGCGATTGGACCCCCGTGCCGTTGGCGCCACTGGAAAGTTTCGCCACGTAGAACCCGTCGTTGACGCGGACTACGACCGTCGGGCTGGTTGCCCAGTTGGCGGATACCGCGACTCGCGTGAATTCTGATTTGGGGCGCAAGTTGAAGCGGAGCTCCTCGAGGACAGATCCTGGTTTGACATCGACTTCAACCTGGTCGCTGAAATAGCCGTCGCGGTGCGCGGTGATCAAGTGCCTGCCCGGGGGCAGGCGCAGTCCGACGGGGATTCTCTTGTAGGCACCGCGGAACATGCTCTTTCCGTTCACGGCGATTTGCGCGGAATAGACGTTGCCCTTGCCGACCAGTTGCACCGGGTCTTTCGCTGTCAGCGGCACCGGGACCTGCCCGAACATGAATATACCGGCCAGGGCCGCGACGACGACGGAGCCAAAAAGCCACATGGGATGCATGATCGGGACGCGCATTCCTCTTCCGGTCACGGGGCGGCGCGAGAAGGTCATGTTTTGCGTCGACGGCATGTTGGATCGGCGGGCTGTCCCGGGTGGTGTCAGCGGGGCGCCCGCGTTGGTTTCTCCGGGGTTGCTGAATGGCGCGGATCTGGCGTCCATCTGGTTCGCGGGCGGCACGGGTTGAGACAAGAGGCTACGGATATCCTGGGCGACTTCAGCCTTGCGTTTGGCAAGGACGCTTCCGAGAAATCGTGAAAGGTCCTCGGAGGTGAAATCTGGATAGCGCTGGCTCAGGTAACGGCGCAACTCGCGCTCGAATTCGCTCGCGGATTCAAAGCGACGGTTGACGTCACGCTGGAGGGCGCGGATGACGATCGCCTCGAGCGCCGGGTCAACCTCCGGGTTGTGGGTGCGAAGCGTTGCCGGGATGCGGCATTCATGGACCTGGCGGATGGTCTCGACATCCGTGTCCATGTTGAACAGCCGGTGCATGGCGAGGGTTTCCCACAGGACAATGCCGAGGGCGAACACGTCGGACCTTCCATCGACGTTCTTGGCCGCCACCTGTTCGGGGCTCATGTAGGAGTACTTGCCTTTGACGATACCCGGTCGCGTGTCCGTGACACGACTTCCCGCGTCGGCGATCCCGAAGTCCGTCACTTTCACTTCGCCGGAAAAACTCAGGAGGATGTTCTGTGGCGAGATGTCGCGGTGGACGATGTTGAGTTGGCGGCCCGTCATCTCGTCGTGTTTCGTGTGGGCGTAGTGCAGTCCCTTGGCGGCTTCAGCCGCGATGTAAACCGCCATGGGCACCGTCAGGCGCATCTTGTTCACGGAACAGTGGTGAAGGAGCGCGCGCAGGTCCGTCCCCTCGACAAACTCCAT
>CAWUNT010000416.1:0-2282 GCA_963923405.1 uncultured bacterium
CTAATTCGTACAACTTGTCTGGCGCGAGTCCAGTAGATTCCAGCGCCACGATCATGACCGGCTGGTCCGCCGGGTCAATGCGCCGGATCACTGGTTCCTTGATGTCGAGGGGCAACTTGCGTTTCGCGGAGGCGACGCGGTCCTTGACTTGCTGCTCGGCGTACTTGACGTCCGTCTCCAGGTTGAATTCGGCGATGACGATGCTGATGCCTTCCTTGCTGTCGGAACGCAGGCGCTTGATCCCCGGGACGGTGCTGATCTCTTCCTCGAGGACTTTGGAGACAAGAGTCTCCATTTCAGCCGGACCGGCGCCCGGGTAAGGCGTCGAAACCGTTACAACCGGGAATGTGATGTTCGGGAACAAGTCGACGGGCAGGCCCCGCAAACTCAAGTAACCGACCGCGAGCATCAGCATGACGACGCAAGACAGGAAAACAGGACGCTTGATGGATGTTGCTGCCAGACTCATGACGCGATGGCCTCCGCCAAATCGGGATTTTTCAGTGCTGCGAGAATGTTTTCATCTGGGCCACGATGCGCATGTAATCCGCCTTCATGCGGATCCTGTTCAACTGCGCCGCGGCATAGTCTTGTTCAAACATGAGAACTTGAAAGAGGGTTGACCGGCCCTTCGACTGCCGTCCTTTTTCGTGTTCGTATTTTTCTTTCTGGACGGACTCCATGTTGTTGGCAAGGTCAAGGCGTCGCTTGGCATCCGCGAGAGCGTCTACCAGATTCTCCCACTCGCGTTCCTCCTCGAACTCCTTGCGTTCGCGCGTCAACTCGCTGGCCCGTGCCTCCATCTCGGCTCCGCGGCGCTGGTCCAGCACCGCTGGAACGCCAAGTGGCACGTTCAACTTGACGCCGTATTGCCGGGTCGGGTTTTTCACGTCCATGCCGTCGCTCTTTGACTGTCCCGACTCCGCGTTGCGGCCGTTGCCGGCGACGCTGGCAAACAGATCGACCTGCGGCGCGTATTTCTCGCGCGCGATGGTGGCTGCTGCTTTCGCCACCGTCTCGGCCTCACGCGCGACGAGAACATCCTCACGCGGCCCTTTACGGAGAGGGTCCGCCATTTTCTCGATCGCCTCAGCAGTCAGCTTGATCAACCCTTCGGAGACTTTGTCACTCGCAACCCCGCGCAGCGAGTTGAACTGCCGGGATGCCGCCTGTTCCTCGTCAATGGCCGCCTGCATCTCGAGTTCCCGCCCTTTGACGGCGGCTTCCGACTGCAGGAGATCCGCCTTGTCCGCCAGTGAAAGCTTCACGCGTCCAGCGCTCCACTCACGCATCTTGACAGCGCGGTTGTAAGACTCCCTCTGCGCCGTGACTGCCTCGCGGGCCAGGGCAAGGCGCCAGTATGTTCCCTCGGCCTCGGCCATGAGGAATTTCGACTTCAGCTTCTCAGAGTGCTTCGCGAGAAGTGCCTGGCTTTCGACGATGTTGAGCTGCGCGCGGGTCTCCCGACCGAACCCGTTTTTCCACAAGGACTGGGAGATCTCGAGTTGAGGACGCGTCTCGTAGTAATCAGACAAGGGCAGAAACTGCGGACTAGCGCCCTCGATCACCACGTGATTGGTGGTCATGCTGAGTTTTCCGGCCAATCCAAAAGGCGTCAATTGCGACACGCCGTAAGTCATGCTGTCCACGTTGGTTGCCGACCCCATCATGGCCGGATTGCTGGTCGGCTTGTTGTCGCGTGACACCATCCACGTCGCGTAGAGGTTCGGCG
Source organism: uncultured bacterium (assembly GCA_963923405.1). Taxonomy (GTDB): domain Bacteria; phylum Bdellovibrionota_B; class Oligoflexia; order Oligoflexales; family RGVZ01; genus RGVZ01. The sequence continues at coordinate 1,733 of CAWUNT010000416.1, forward strand.
ACAGGATCGCGGAACGCTCGGCCGCCTTCAGGCCGCCGGCTGTCGACAGTTCCGCAGCCGCCTGTGCCGCCTTGTTGCCGCCACGAACCTGATCGAGATAACCGTCAAGCGCCAGTGTCGATTGCCTTGATGGCGCCGGCGCTGCCACTCCTGCCCCTGCCGCCAACAAAAGGCTCATCGCCAGACCGTTGTGGGCAGTTTGAATTGAAATTCTTGACCGTCGCTTCATGGACCTCATCGTTTCCTCCTCGAACCGGTCCGTGAACCAGACCGCTCAAATTCATCTCAAACAGTTTCATCGCGGCCTCGCGCAGGGGCCGCCAGTCAAACCAGGGATCATGCCCCAGAGTCGCGTGCAGAGAGATCACCCCGTGAAGTCCAGCCCATAACATCTGCCCGATGAGTTTTGGATCAGACCAGCGCGGATCGAAAACTCCCGCGTCGATCGCGTGTTGAATGTTCAGGCTGAAAAAAGCGTGCGGATCCGTGGCGGGATCCCCGCGTCCTGACGAAGGCACCGGAAACCGGTTTACGACGCCATCACCCGCCA
>CAWUNT010000417.1:0-2276 GCA_963923405.1 uncultured bacterium
CGAGTCGCGGACGGAAACCGCGGAACCCGCATCGATGGAAATCGCGGTGGGCGCCCTGAAACCGGGCGACCTTGACGATTTGTTGCCTGGCCTTGTCGAACTCGGGATGACGCGGATCTCTGTCTTCGTCAATGAGCATACGGGCAAGAGCCGCGTCGCGGAGAAGGCCCTCGAACGCTGGCATCGGATCATCGACGCTTCCGTCAAACAGTCAAAGCGCGCCTGGCGCCCCGTCGTCGCGACCTACCAGTCCATGGAAGAGTGGCTGCTCGACCATCGCGGGCAGAAGCGCCCCGCAGGCGAAGTCCGCTGGATTTTCGCGGAGCCCGGCATCGCCGCCGGCCCGCAAAACGCAGGCCAGGCCCTGCGCGCGTTCCAGGGCTCGACTGCGATCATCGGCCTTGTGGGGTCGGAAAAGGGTTTCTCTCCGGCCGAAGTCCGGGCCGCGCTGGACGCCGGATTTTTCCCCGTAAGCCTTGGGCCCCATGTCTTGCGGGCTCGCACCGCCGCCATCGCCGCCGCCACCATGCTGGCTATGGCGGGGCATGATCCACGGTGATATGATCCGGACCAACATGAAGGCGGTCCCATGAAGAAAATCCAAGGTCGTCGCGGCGGCCTGAAAGCGTTGCTGGTTGAACCCTTCGAGCAGATCAAGCTCGGATTGATTTTTCTCGCCTTGAACCTTGCCTTCTCGGTGCTGGCGCTGGGTGTTTTCACCTACTACTTGTACGACATCTACAAGGCGATGGCGGTCTACTTCAAACTGTCCGAGCAGGAGAGCCTGCTGACCGCCGGTAAATTCGCCGTACCGGCGATCGTCGGCGGAACGCTCTTCATGGTTTTTGTCGCGGCGACACTATTCTTCTCGATTCGTTACACCCACGCGATCTACGGTCCGCTCGTATCGATCAATCGATTCCTGGATGATCTCCTCGCCGGAAAAAGTCCGCAGTCGATCACCCTGCGCGAGAGCGACCAACTCCAAGACCTGGCCGCGAAATTGAATCGTGTCGCGGAACGTCTGGAACCAGGACAGCGCGCTGGCGCGCTGGTTGCCATCCACCGTTTCCTGGACGACCTGGCCAACGGAAAAAAGCCGGCTCCACTGACTTTGCGCGAGGGCGACTCGTACAGGGAACTCGCGGAAAAGTTGAACCAACTTGCATCGCGGATATGATCCGCTTCGAATCAGGAGAATAATGCCATGACGAATCCGCTGAAAGAATCTGTGTGTGCCACCAGCCCGGCAATGGTGAAGAACTCGTGCGAAAAAATCGCCAGCCGCTCCGAGAAGTACCGCAAGGAACTTGGCCGCAGCCTCACACTCGCCGAAAAAATCCTGTTTGCCCATCTCGACAATGACTCCGACATCAAGTCGCTGAAACGCGGCTCCAGCTTCATCATGTTGCGTCCCGACCGCGTCGCCATGCAGGACGCGACCGCACAGATGGCGATCCTCCAGTTCATTCAATCCGGCCGGAAAAAAGTCGCCGTGCCCAGCACGGTGCACTGTGACCACTTGATCCTTGCGCGCAAGGGCGTGAAGGACGACATGAAAGTCGCGACGACGGAAAACGAGGAAGTCTACGACTTTCTTGAATCCGCATCGAACAAGTACGGCATCGGCTTCTGGAAGCCGGGCGCCGGGATCATCCACCAGGTCGTTCTCGAAAACTACGCGTTTCCTGGCGGCCTCATGATCGGGACCGACTCCCACACCCCGAACGCCGGCGGCCTCGGCATGCTGGCGATCGGCGTCGGCGGCGCGGACGCGGTCGACGTGATGGCGGGCATGCCCTGGGAACTTCTGAACCCGAAAATCGTCGGCGTGAAACTCACCGGCCAGATGAAGGGCTGGACTTCGGCCAAGGATGTCATCCTGGCCCTCCTCGGCAAGTTGACTGTGAAAGGCGGCACCAACAAGATCATCGAATACTTCGGCCCGGGCACCCGTTCGATCAGCTGTACGGGCAAGGCCACCATCACGAACATGGGCGCGGAACTTGGCGCGACCTGTTCCGTGTTCCCGTATGACGAACGCATGTCGGTCTACTTGCGCGGCACCGAGCGCGCGGCACTCGCCGACATCGCTGACAAGCACGCGGCGGACTTGCGCTGCGACGCGGATGTCGAGGCGAATCCCGGCAAATACTTCGATGAAGTGATCGAGATCGACTTGTCGACTCTGGAACCGCAAATCGTCGGCCCGCACTCGCCGGACCTCGCCCGCCCGGTCTCGAAGATGCGCGCTGAAGTGAAAGAAAAAAATTATC
>CAWUNT010000418.1:0-2264 GCA_963923405.1 uncultured bacterium
TCGCGAAAGGGGCCAAGCCGCAGGAACTGGCGCGTTTTTTCAATTGTGCCCCTGAATTGGTCGCGCGGCGTCTTGCCCGTCTCGGGCTTGTGAAGCAGGATGGAGGCTCCAGCGTTGACCATGCCGGCAGTGGCAAGCCAAAGGCCGGCGGCATGGCGCGCATCCGCGAAATCGCGTCCCGACTGGAACGTTCCACCGGTAACGCGACGCGCAAATAAGAAAGAGTTTGCCCATCGTGGTGCAGTCAAAAGTATCTTCAGCGTCGGCAATGCGAGAATTCGCGGAATTTGCCGGTGAACGACACAAACGTGATTTGTCGGACTGGGATGAGCTCTACCGCTGGTCGGTTGATGATACTGGCGCGTTCTGGGCCGACTTGGCCGGATTCTGCGGAATATCCTGGCAGGATCCGCCGAAGGGCGCATCATACGTGGCGCCTCCGGCGGGTAAGATGCGCGGCGCGCGGTGGTTCCCCGGGGCCACGTTGAATTTCGCGCAGAACATGATTCCCCGTGCCGGATTGCAAGAAATCATTGTCAGCCATGCCGAGGGCGGTCGCAGGCGTTTCCTGTACGCGTCCGAGCTTCGTGAACAGGTGGCCGCGTGTCAGGCATCATTGCTGGCTGCGGGCGTTCGCAAAGGAGACCGGGTTTGCGGGGTCCTGGCAAATACGCAGGAAGCCATCGTAGCCATGTTGGCCACCGCGTCCCTGGGCGGAGTCTGGGCGTCATGCTCGCCGGATTTCGGTGAGCAGGCTGTGATTGACCGGTTCAGCCAGGTTTCCCCGAAGGTGCTGTTCGCGACCACGCGTTATGTATACGGCGGCAAGGCATTCGATTGCCGGGCAAAAATCCGCGCAGTCGCGCGGCGCCTTGAGGGTTGCGACCGTGTCGTCTGGGTGGATCACCTCGGTGCGCCCACCCGTGAAGCTGTTGATGTGGCAATGGCGGATTCATTGCCCGTCACGCGGGAAGCATCCTGGCAAGACTGGATCAATCCGGGAAGTGATGCCCACCAGCCCGAGGCCTTGCATTTTGAGCCGTGCGCGTTTGAGGATCCCCTTTATATCCTGTTCTCATCGGGTACCACGGGAGTCCCGAAGTGCATCGTGCACAGCGTTGGCGGGACGTTGCTGCAGCACAAGAAGGAAATCCTGCTTCATTGCGACCTGGGACGGCCTGGAGTGGCGCGTTTCGAGGCGCATCACGAACCGTCATCGAGGTTGCTGTTTTTCACGACCTGCGGCTGGATGATGTGGAACTGGATGGCTTCCGCCCTGTCTTGCGGCGTTGGTGTCGTCCTGTACGACGGGTCACCGGTCGCGCCGGACGCTTCCGTTCTTTGGGATGTTGTCGAGAGAGAGCGCGTCACGGCCTTCGGGCTGAGCCCGAAATTCGTGGCCTCGTGCAAAGCCGCGGGAATCCATCCGCGGCGGCAGTTTGGCCTCGAGCGGTTGAGGTGGATCCTGTCCACGGGGGCGCCCTTGCTGCCCGATCATTATGAATGGCTGTATGCCGAGGCAGGGAAGGACTTGCATGTCGCGTCCATATCAGGCGGCACGGACATCGTTTCCTGTTTCATGCTGGGCAATCCAATGCGGGAAGTCCGGGTTGGCGAGATCCAGGGGCCGGGCCTCGGGATGGCCATCGATTGCTGGGATGAGGCCGGTCACCCGGTTCGCGGCCAGCGCGGCGAACTCGTTTGCACGAAGCCCTTTGTCTCGATGCCGGCCGGTTTCTGGAACGATCCGTCCGGTGAGAAATACGGCAAGGCCTATTTCACGCATTTTGGCGGTGGCAGGGAAGTATGGCGCCACGGGGATTTCATTGAATTCACGAAACAGGGCGGCATCATTGTCCATGGTCGCTCTGATGCCACGTTGAACCCGGGCGGTGTGCGCATCGGAACGGCGGAAATATACCGGGTTGTCGAACGGGTGGAGGGGGTTGTTGACTCCGTCGCGGTCGGTGTCGACCGGGGTGATGGCGAGGAAATCGCCTTGCTGGTCAAGGTCGCGCCCGGCAAGCATTGGGACAAGGCCTTTGAAGACAGCATCCGGCAGGTGATACGGAAGGAGTTGAGTCCGCGTCATGTGCCGTCGGTGATCGCGCGGACCGGGGATATTCCTTATACGAGAAGTGGCAAGAAGATGGAGATCGCCGTGGCACAGACTTTGCGCGGGGAACCCGTCGCGAATTTGTCCTCGGTCGCCAATCCGGAATCGGTTGATGCCATCACCGCCGTGCGCGAGTCGGTTTTCAAAA
>CAWUNT010000419.1:0-2257 GCA_963923405.1 uncultured bacterium
GGGATGCTTTCGAATGCACTTGTGTCCGCCGCGGCATCGGCTGGCGCGCCCACGACAGGCATCTTCTCAAGGGCCTTGTCCTGCCTCATCGCCGCGACGAGGAGTTCTTCGGGAACTCGTACGCGAGCGATCGCGTCCGGTTTCATGGTGATGACCAGGGCATCGGAGTCGTCCAGATTCTCGCTGCCATCAGGTTGCGCCTTTTTCTGTTCGGTCAGCGCGACCGAGCACGCCGTCGCCGCAAATGCCACGGCCCCGATGGCGAGGACGCGGAACGCGAGTTTTGATTTCACATGACGGTGGCAGGATTTGTGATCGTTGCGCATGGATGCTCCCGGAAAAAGTGGACCCCTTTCTAACGGCTGTCGCCCGGTCGATCTTGAGCGAACTCAGGAAATCCGCGTAACATCACGCAATCATTAATTATTTCAGGCGTACAAAGCCCGGTATTTCGCCGCGGTCAGGGCGAAGTTTCCTGCCTCGATGGCGTTGCGGAGCTCGGCCATAAGGTCCAGGTAGTAAGAGACATTGTGCAGGGTCAGGAGGCGCAGTCCGGTGATTTCTCCCGACAGGAACAAATGACGCAAGTATCCGCGCGTGAAGTTCGCGCACGTGTAACACTTGCACGCGGGATCCAGTGGCGATTCGTCCAGGCGGTACTTCAGGTTCTTGATATTCACCTTGCCAATCGAAGTGAACAATGTGCCGTTGCGGCCATTGCGCGTTGGCATGACGCAGTCGAACATGTCGATGCCGCGCGCGACGCCCTCGACCAGGTCCAGTGGCGTACCGACGCCCATCAGGTAACGGGGTTTGTCCGCCGGCATCAGGGGCGTGCACCATTCGGTGATGCGGTGCATGTCTTCTTTGGGTTCGCCGACACTGAGCCCGCCGATCGCGTATCCCTCGAATCCAATTCCCGTCAGCGCCTCGATGCTGGCCTTGCGCAAGTCCTCGTACATCCCACCCTGGATGATCCCGAACTGCGCGAGTTCCGCGCGCGATTTCGCGTCGCGGCACCTGCGGGCCCATCGCATGGACCGTTCCATCGAGGATTTCGCCTGGTCGCGCGTCGCGGGGTAGGGCGTGCATTCGTCCAGCACCATGTGGATGTCCGTGCCCAGCGTTTCCTGGATTTCGACGGCGGACTCCGGCGTCAACTTGAACCTTTGTCCATCAATATGGCTCTGGAATTCGGCGCCGGCCTCGGTCAACTTGTTCAATGCGCCGAGGCTGAAAATCTGGAAACCACCGCTGTCGGACAGCATCGGTTTGTCCCAGCCGATAAATTTGTGCAGCCCGCCGAAGTGTTTGATGACTTCCATGCCAGGGCGCAGGAACAAATGATACGTGTTGCCGAGAATGATCTGGGCCCCCGCGGCGTGCAGATCCTCCGGGACCAGCGTCTTCACGGATCCGACGGTCCCCACCGGCATGAATATCGGGGTCTCCACCACGCCGTGGTGCAGGCGCAGGCGTCCGCGCCGCGCCATGCCGTCTGTTTTCAGCAGTTCAAACAATGGATTTACCCAGGGCCGACTGGACCAGTTCGACCAGAAGTTCCGCGGTCTTGTGCGCGACGTCGCGCATCGGGTTCAGCTCAACAAATTCCATCGACGTCAGCATGCCCGTATCGGCGATCATCTCCAGGGCCAGGTGCGCCTCGCGGTAACTCAGGCCGCCTGTTACCGGTGTGCTGACTCCCGGGGCATATAGCGGATCGATCGCGTCGATGTCAAAGCTCACGTGAATCCCGGCGGTGCCAGTGGTCGCGACCGCGATCGCGTCCTTCATGACGGCGGCCATGCCGCGCTCGTCAATCTCGCGCATCGTGAAGTACCGGATCCCGCTCTCGCGGCAGATGCGTTTTTCCTCGTGATCCAGCGTCCGGATCCCGACCAGGGCCACGTTTTGCGGGCGGATTTTTCCGGCAAAACCGCCAAGTTCCACGAGTTGCGGAATTCCCTTTCCGAGGGAGGCGGACAGGGGCATCCCGTGGATGTTTCCGGTCGGGGAACTCGCCGGAGTATTCATGTCGGCATGAGCATCGACCCAGATCAGGCCGATGTTTTTTTGCTGCTTGCGGTAGTAAGCGGCGGTGCCGCTGATAGTTCCCATGGCGATCGAGTGGTCGCCACCGATGACAATCGGCAAAAGGTCCCGGTCAAGGGACATTTCGACTTCCATGCGCAGAAGTTCGCAAACGTCCGTGATCGTCGTCAGGTATTTTTCTTTCGCGTATTTTTCCGCGAGCGTC
>CAWUNT010000420.1:0-2255 GCA_963923405.1 uncultured bacterium
AGATAGCGTAGCGTCTCGTGGGCTCGGAGATGTGTATAAGAGACAGACGCAGGGGTGGCGGAGTTTTGCCTTGAAGGCGTCTTGAGCCACCGGGCTGCCGCTGGTCGCGTAAACGGCAAAACCCGATTTTTTCAGGTCGCGCGCCGTTTCAGCAACGGGACTTGTGGCCACGATGACCGGGACATGTTCGGCGCCGCCCTCGGCGATTCGCAGGGCTGAGGCTGGCAGCGTCCAATTTCCTGGACGGGCGGATGCCGGGCCGCCCGGAGTGACCAGGACCGCCCCGACGCCAAAATGCGCCGCCGTGCGGAGGATGGCGCCGACATTGTGGGGGTTCTCGACACCAACCAGCCAAAGGACGACGGAGTCAGACTTGGGGGTGTTTGACAAAAATGTCTTGAAATCCGGCATGTTATGCGATCTAGCCAGAACACACACGCCTTCGTGGTGCTCGGTTTCGGCAATTTTGACCAGATCCTTGGGGTCGACGATGTGATAGGCGAGCCGGCTTTGGGCGCAGAATTTGAGCATCGGGCCGAAGGGTTTGCGGGTCTCTTCCGTCACGTAGGCGCGGATGATGTCGCCGGGACGGTTGTGGAAGAGGGCCATGCAGGCATGAAAACCGCAGATTTTATGCTCCGTTTTCCGCGTGTCTTTCGATATAGGCTTGCGTTCCATTTAAGTTCCGGCATGAAATTGTTGAATTGGTTGTTAAAAACGCTTAGAATCATATTCTAACCATAACCGTCAGAGATGGCCATGAAATACTTCCGCGATTCCGATGAAAACTCCGTCGCCGACCAGGGACTGCCGGGCAGTACCCGCCAGGGCGAGGCTCCGGAAGTCAAGAAATTTGTCCCGGGTGAGCTGCCGGTCGTCTATCTGAAGACCGAGCGGAAGTCGTCGCATCCGTGGATCTTTCAAAAGATGGTCGAGAAGCCGGACCCGAAACCGCGCAACGGCGCCGTCGTCGACATCGTCGACCGGACCGGCGCCTGGGTGGGGCGGGGCCTCTACAACGGGCATTCCCGGATCGCCCTGCGCGTCCTGACCACGGACGAGACGGAAGCCATCAACCGCAAGTTCTTCGACAAGATGTTGCGCCAGGCGATCAGCCTGCGCCGCGAAACATTGAAACTGGACAACGTCACCGATTCGTATCGCCTCGTTCACAGCGAGGGCGACGGACTCTCGGGCCTCGTCATCGACAAGTTCGCCGACATGATCGTCGTCGAGTTCTTCTCGTCCGGGATGTACCGCTTTCGCGAGACGATCCTGCAAACCCTGGCCGAATATTTCCCGGGCTGCAAGTTTTACTGGTTCGCCGAGGAACACGTCCAGAAGCAGGAATCGATGGACATCCGCAGTCCGGCCATTCCGGATCCGTTTGTCATCGAGGAACACGGACTCAAATTCAAGGTGGCTCCGGGCAGCAAGCACAAGACGGGATTCTTCGTCGACCAGCGCGAAAACCGCATGACGCTGGCGCAGGTCGTCAAGGACGTGGCGGATGCCACGGTTCTGGACATCTGCTGCAACTCGGGCGGTTTCGCCGTTTACGCGAAAGCGCTGGGCGGCGCAGCGGAAGTCGTTGGACTTGACCTCGATGAGTCCGTGATCGAGATCGCCGAGGAAAACGCGCGCCTCAACAAGGCAAAAATCAAGTTCGTGCAGGTGGACTTGTTCCACTGGTTGCGCGAGGCGATCCAGCGCGGGCTCAAGTACGACGTCGTGATCCTCGACCCCGCGAAACAGACGCGCAGCCGCGAGGAAGTCGACAAGGCCCTGCGCAAATACACCGACATGAACCGCCTCGCGATGCAAGTCGTGAAACCGGGCGGGATTTTGCTTTCGTGCTCGTGCACCGGTCTGGTCAGTGAGGCCGATTTCCTGAACTCGATCCGCAAGGCCGCATGGCAGGCCCAGCGCACGGCACAGATTTTCCGCATCACGGGCGCGGCGCCGGATCATCCATGGGCGTCGCATGTGGCGGAAGGCCGTTACCTGAAAGCCGTCTGGGCAAGGATTCTCTGAGGGGCAACGAACCCTGTCAGCGCGACAGGGACAGAACCTGCATTTGCTTCGCCTGGTCAAAAAAACCAAGGGTGGGGATCAAGACGTTGGCGTGGTCGTGGTCATAATCCGCGAGGCGCAGGGAAACTTCCCCGCCGTCCCGTTTCTCGGCCACGTTGACGCCGACGATATAGTAAGCCCCGGAAAACTCAGCGAATGCCGGGCCACCGGAAGATCCGCGG
>CAWUNT010000421.1:0-2252 GCA_963923405.1 uncultured bacterium
TCCAACATCACGGCGCTACTGAAGAGTCTTTCCCCGGCGGGAAAGAAACTGCTGCCAATGCTGGCGATTTCGGCGCAGGGACTTCTGTTCACGGCGGGGACGTTCATGCTTGGGCCGAACCTCGCCGGGTGTATCGCGGGCGCGGCATTGCTGTCCGCGTGGGGCGTTTTCCAGCCTTTGGCCTTGTTGCTCTTGATTTATGGCACGGTGCTGGGCGACGAGCAGATCGACACGATGCTCAAATACTACAACAAGTTGCTGGGTGGTTATGTTGACCTGACGCCGGCTTTTCTTGTGAAAGTCGTCGGGATTTTTGTCGCGTTGAAAGCATCGATCGCGATTGGTGTCTGCATGGCCGCGTGGCGCGCCGAGGTCAACGAGCAAAGGCTCTTGAACGAGCGCCTCGTGCGCCTCGGCATGCGCGGGTTTGCCTCGCGCGAATCCCCGGAGGCTCCGGCGCGGTCCGCGTTTACTGGCGCCGCGCGCGATTTGACGCGGCCCGTGTTTGTCATTCCGTTGCTGATGACCGGGCTGTTTTTCTGGTTTTCCGAACATCAACTGGCGCCGGTCATCTGGGGCGTTCTGCGGCCGGTCGCTTTCGGTTATCTGGTGTTCCTCGCGCTACGGTTGTTCCCGGTGGACGCATGGCTTCGTCGTCATGCGCCTCAGGGCAGCGGAGGTGCCGCGTTGCTGGCGGCGATTGAATTCATCAACGGCGCGCGCCGGAGTCACGAGGCGCCCATTCAGGCAAGAAAGAAGAAAGACAAGTGATCGACTGGAAACCAATATTACCGCTGCTGCTTGGAACGCTGGTCGTTTTCCAGCCGGCCATCAACCGGCACATCATGGACGCGCGCGGGCTCGGGTTCGCGATCATCTTGAACCACAGCACGCTCTTTGTGCTGGCCATGATCACGCTGGGTGTGTTCATTGCGTTGGGTGAACGGGTGCCGGATCTTGTCCGGCCTCGTTTTTCCGGCGGAATCGAGTGGTGGTACGTCATCCCTGGATTTATCTCGTTCACATTGACAGCCCTGGTGCCGATCGCGATCAGTTCAGTTGGCGCGGTCGCGACGGTCGTCGGCATGCTGGCTGGTCAACTCGCGACGTCTCTCGTCTGGGACTTCATCGCGGAAGGGCGCCCGCCGACGTTGCCGCGGATCGCGGGGATGTTGCTGGCGATGGCGGGGGCGATGCTGTCGTTCAAAAAATAGTCGCGGATTGAAATTCGCGGAGGAACCTTACTGGCACGGCTGCAGCCGGAACGTCATGGTGACGGTTCCCCACCGGTGAGACACGTGGATCACCTTGAAGGCGATCTGCCCCTGGGCATTGACGAAGCCTTTCCGTTTCATGTCCTCGATCCGGATCGCGTTTGCCGGGATAAGCGGGATGCCAAGGCCCGCCACGTCGCGCAAGGTCCTGCCCTGGCGGGCGGGGAGCGTGACGCTGCGGCCCGCGAAGTAGTAGGTCGTATTGGCGCGGCTATCGAGAGATCCAACGGCGTAATTTGGATTCTTGTGGTCGTAGACAAGGATCGCGTGGGCAGGGACACTGATGGCGCGGTCACTGCCGCAATTGCCGCACTGCAGAACGTCATTGAGTCTGACGTCCGCCTTCACCAGCATGGCGATGTCGTCGAGAACGAAGTCAGCGATCGGCAGCAAGTCCCCGCCGATGTCATTGCGGTCGATTCGCAGGATAGCCGATTGCGCCACATCGGCCGTTGGCGTGGCGCCGAATTGGCCACTGGCAGAACTGTCGACATGCGGCGCGACGCTGAGGTTCAGTATTCTTGCGGCCCCGCCGCGAACACAGGCACGTCCGCCCTCCGAGATGTCAATCCCGGGATTTGGGGGCGGGGATGACGGCAATGGGTCGATACCGGGCAGGGCCTCGCTGGAGGTCATTTCCTTTTTCTTGGAGCCGATTTTATTGCCACCGGAAAAACTTGACTCTCCGCATCCGTAAAGTTGCGTGAACAAAAGTGCGATAGCTGCTGCCAGCGCACTCGAGGACCAAACTTGTGATCTGCGAAAAATCATGCAATGGTTTACGGAATTTCGATGGAGATTCTTTAGATGTGATTGATGGACCGCAGGAACCGGGTCCAAAGTGTCCCATTGTTTTGATTTCAATTTGCCTTGAAATGAGTGTAACATATTGGAAATGCGAAATTTTTCAGAAACATCCCTTCTGTTCTTCTCGATCGCGGCGGTGAACCTCTGCCTTGCGGGTTGCAGGACATTTCG
>CAWUNT010000422.1:0-2251 GCA_963923405.1 uncultured bacterium
AGCGTAGCGTCTCGTGGGCTCGGAGATGTGTATAAGAGACAGTCTTGAGCAGATCGCGAACATGTCGCCAGAAGACGCCAAGCGCGAACTCATGCGCAACATGGAGGCGGAGGCCCGCAAGGAAGCGCAAGAAGTCATCCGGCGCATCGAGGAAGAGACCAAAGTAGAGGCCGAAAATCGCGCGCGCTCTGCGCTGAGCCTCGCCGTCCAGAGAATCTCGGGCGAATTCGTCAGCGACTCAACCGTTACCGTCGTCAGCCTGCCGTCCGAGGACATGAAGGGCCGGATCATCGGTCGTGAGGGCCGCAACATCCGCGCGCTCGAGCAAGCCACTGGCGTCGACTTGATCATCGACGACACGCCTGAGGCCGTCATCATCTCGTGCTTCAATCCACTGCGCCGTGAAATCGCGAAAGTGACCTTGGAACGCCTCATCGGGGACGGTCGCATCCACCCGGCCCGGATCGAGGAAACAGCCAAGCGCGTTGAGGCCGAGTTCGACCAGATCCTTCAAGAGACCGGAGACCAGGCGTGCTTTGAGACAGGAATCACCGACTTGCATCCAGAACTGGTCAAGTTGCTCGGCAAGTTGAAGTTCCGGACCTCAGGCCAAAGAAGTGTCCTTTCGCACGCGGTCGAAACAGCGCATCTTTGCGGGATGTTGGCGGGTGAAATGGGCCTGAATGTAAAGAAGGCCAAACGCGCGGGACTTCTGCATGACATCGGCAAGTCGGTCGGTCAGGAAGTGGAAGGCCATCACTCCCAGATCGGCGCTGATTATTGTGCCCGTTACAACGAGTCATCCGACATCGTGGACGCGATCCGTGTGCACCACGCGGAAGACCTGTCATTTGCCTCTCCCCTGGCGATCATCCTGCACACGGCGAACGTCATTTCAGGAACCAGGACCGGAGCCCGCAAAGAGCAGCTGGAATCCTACGTGAAGCGCCTCGAGGACATGGAGAATGTCGTTCGTGGCATGCGTGGTGTTGATGAGACCTACGTTATCCAGGCGGGTCGTGAAGTTCGCGTGATTGTAAACCCATCGGCGCTCGGTGACCAGGAAGCGGTGGACCTCTCAAATGACATCGCCTCACGCCTGCGCCAGGAAATTACGTTCCCGGGTCAGGTCAAGATCACGGTACTTCGTGAGAGCAAAGGTGTGGACTTCGCCAAGTGATGCGCGTTCTGGCCATCGGTGACATCATGGGCAAGGCCGGCCGCCAGGCAGTTGGCCATTTCCTTCCATCGCTTCGCGCGCAATTCAATCCAGACGCGGTTCTCGTCAACGGGGAAAACGCCGCGGGCGGATTTGGACTGACTGAGAAAATATACGACCAGCTCACAAACCAGTTCGGCGTCGACTGCGTGACGATGGGAAATCACTGGTCCGACAAGAGGGAGTTCATCCGTTTCGCGGAACAAGCGGAACGTATTGTTCTTCCAGCGAACATGATGAACGTCAACGACCCGGCGAAGGGTGTGCGCGTCATCACGACCAAGAGCGGCAAACAACTCGCCGTGATGAACATCATCGGCAAGACATTCATGCATGCCGACAACCTTTCGCCGTTCGTCCATCTCGAGAAAATGCTCAGTTTGATTCCTCAATCAGTGAAGGTCCGCGTCCTCGACATTCATGCCGAGGCGACCAGCGAGAAACAAGGCGTCGCCCAGCACCTGGCTGGCCGCGTTTCTCTTGTTTACGGAACCCATTCGCACGTGCCGACGGCTGACGAACGGATCCTCGGCGGAAAAACGGGATTTATCACGGACGTTGGCATGACCGGCCCTTATGATTCCGTCATCGGCATTCGCAAGGAAGCCGCGATCAAGCGGCTGATGACCGGAGAAAAGAAAAACTTTCAGCCCGCAAGTCGTGACCGTTGGCTATGCGCGATTGTGGCTGACATCGACGAAGACGATGGCCGCTGCGTGAGTATCCAGCGTCTTCGCCTCGAGGTTCCTGAGCACGATGCCCCAGACCGGCCGCATGACGGGCCGGAAGAAAAGGAAGATTGAAATGATGACAGAGACTTTCTTTCGCGTGAACAAACTTGCCGCACGCTGCCTGTTGGCTGGCGGCAGTCTGGCCATGGCCAGCAATGCCCAGGCCTTCTTCCTTGACGGAAACGGGCACTATGCCCTGCGTGGCGTCACCGAGAAAAACCCGGGGTTCGCGACGGACTCCGGAACCTACCAGGTCATTGAGCAGAGCTTCCGCCTCGAGGGCGAGGCCCGGATGAATGAC
>CAWUNT010000423.1:0-2235 GCA_963923405.1 uncultured bacterium
ATCGTCGGCAGCGTCAGATGTGTATAAGAGACAGGTCTGGCCTTGGTATCGACAATGTCCATATCGCGATATCAGGCCCGGAAGTCCCGATTCTTGATGGCAGCGCAAAATTGTTCGTGGAGTCTTTCGATGGCGCAGGCATCGTCGAACAGGAAGCACCCAAGAGAGTATGGCGGATCAAGAAGCCATTTCTTTTCGAGGACGGTGCTAAAGTTGTGAAGATTGAGCCCGCGGCGTTTACGGAATACCGGTGCACGATCAGTTTTCCGGATTACGTCATTGGAAGGCAAACGATCATTTACCGGCATTCTCCCAAAGCGTTTACGGAACTGGCAACGGCAAGGACATTTTGTCACTACCGTGACATAGACGCCATGCGTCGCGCCGGGCTTGCCCTTGGCGGGTCTCTGGATAACGCCGTCGTTGTGACCGACGAGGGCGTCATGAATCCCGATGGTCTGCAAGGAAGTGACGAGTTCGTTCGCCACAAGTTACTCGACGCCATCGGTGACCTTTCATTGCTTGGCGCGCCTCTGGCCGGCAGGGTAACCCTTTACAAGTCGGGTCATGGAATGCACGCGAAATTCATGCGTGCGCTGATGGCTGCGAAAGAAGATTACCTTGAATTGGTACCGGCAGGTCAGGCTGAGGCTGGTCCGTCCGGTTCTTCAGTGGAACGTGCTTTCACCTGACCGTGGGCCCCTTCATTTGTCAAGACAGACAGCAGGCACGCGGCGCCCTTGTACCAGCCCTTTTTTTGCAACAACTTCAGCACTTCCGCGATGTCCGTACTGACAATAGAGGCGTCGACATCGGCCTTCTCATCGCGGAATTCATGAAACTCCCGGATTTCCTCGATGAACGTCTGTTCACTGCCAGAAAACATGGCCAGCTTTGAAGCATAAACCAGCAAAAGTCCCTTGTTTGGGTCCCGCCTGTAAATTCCCCGGATTGCTTGCAGAGCCTTTTCCCGCTTCACTTTGGAGTCTTGGAAGCCGCCTTCACATGTGGCGCAGGCAACCGCGCACTGTAGCACAGTGATTTCAGCCGACGGGCCGACCAACGACGAACAGGACTCCAGGGATTGCCACGAATCCCCCAAATCACCAGTGACATAAGAGGCTTTCGCGAGCTGGAACCAGATAGCCGCATCTCTTTCGTTCATGGCCAGTGCGACACGAAAGCAATTGATTGCCTGAACCGGCTGTCCACTTTCCAGGTACGCTTGCCCCATCAGTCCGTGAACATGATAGCCGTGGTCGTCAATCTTCTCGCACTCCGCGATACAGGCGTCAAAGTCGTTCATGTTGAATGCCAGCCAGGCGGCTGTAAATCTTAGAGCTGCCAGTCCGGTCACGTTGGTCAAACGCAGGATTGATGCGAACGCGAGTCGCTCTTTCTGCCACTCGAAGGATTCTGACGCGATGGTCGACGCTGTTGTGACCGCGCTATGGCCTTCTTCGTTGAGAACTTCCTCCGCCGCCACGAAATCCGCCAGGGGATTTCCAGATACTTCACAGAACAAGGAGCTGGCCTTGACCCAGGTGTCAATGGTCTCTTGACCGGACTGCCGGGCGATTGTTTGGCAAGCAGAGATCAGGATTTCAGATGGTGTCATCCTTGGTCCGGCGCGAGTGGTTTTCTGAAGTATATCACGGCCTCCGGAATCCGTTGCTGCGTCGAAGGATGTCATTGGCCTTCGGCCATTCCTTTTGGCTTGATGCCCAATTGAACGCGGACTTGCGGGGGCCTTGATGTTGTTTCTATCCGGTTTGATGGTTTGTTTCTTGTGCGGCATCACTTGCGGACCTGTCCAAGGCATCGCGCTGATTAGTTTGTCGGCCCTTTGGGCATCACAGGTGTCATCCAGAATCCCTGAAGTCCATCTGGTGGTGTTGCAAAGAATACGGATCATACAGTTCATCCTGCTTTTGGCGACGTTCGCCTGGGGCATGTTGCACCACGGATCTTTCCGGTCTCCTCTCTTTCCCGGGCGCGTCCGGGTTGTCGCGACCGGTACGCCATATGTCTGGCGTGGCGCCGTGGCGTTGGTTGAAGATCAATTGGGCAGGGTTCAGGTACTTGTCAATCCCGCTGATATTCGCAGGAGGCTCCTTGACGCGGGAATTGGCAGCGAACTGGTTTTGACGCGCTGTGGACCCGGAGATTTGTTGCGTCCGCCTCGATGCGAAATAGATAACATGCGGAAAACCGGACGCAGCCAGAGCCTGCTTG
>CAWUNT010000424.1:0-2229 GCA_963923405.1 uncultured bacterium
TTTGTGTTTCAGGTACCACGCCAGCAGAAACGTCAGGTAAGAACTGCCACAACCGGCGTCGAGGATGGCGAGGTTCTGGTGGCGTTCGCGCAAGTCGACGAGGGGTCCTTTCAGCAGCGTCAGCATGTGGTTGATCTGCGTGTATTTCCGGACGGCGTCGGCCGGCATCGAGGCGTCGCTGTTCAAAAGGCCGATGGCATGCAGGAACGGCGCGTCCCCCGGGGGAACAATTTCGTATTTGCGACCCCCGGTGATTTTGCCGACCCTTTCTGGTGTCCAGTGGTATTCTGCCTTCTGGGCAAAGTCAGGGTGTTTCGGGGACTTTGGAGGATTCGGGCCTTTGGACATCAGTCGGGACCTTGTTCGAGTGTTGCCGCAAGTCGCGCGCGCTGCTTTTGGCGACGAGCCTGCGGCGAAAATCGCGCGCGCCGTCCAGCAGATCTCTGATTTTTACATTTCCCGGCCCACCGGTAAAACCCCTTATGAATTGCCGGGGGCCCCGGCGGCGTACCTGCTCTATTACACGTTACTCAATCACGCCCGCTGCGCGGCGGTGTTCCAAGAGGCGCGAGGGCTCGGGTTTTTTCAGGGGATTGACCGGTTTGTTGACTGGGGCAGCGGAATGGGGGCGGCGTGGCTGGCCGTGCGGGAATCTGCCGGGGATTCGATGGCTTCCAGTCTGGCGGTGGACCGGTCGGCCCGTGCCCTCGATGTCCAGGTCGCCTTGCGACGGGCGCTCGGTTGCGACGCCGCGCGTCATGAAGTCGCGACGGATGACAGGAAATTGCGGGAATTCACTGGCGCGGGGAAATCGCAGGCCGCGCGTTCGACCATGGCTGTATTCTCATACTCGCTGACGGAACGGGATCACCTTCCCGAGTGGGTGATGGACCAGGAGGCGATCGCGATCGTCGAACCGGGGACCAATCAGGACGGGCGCAGGTTACTGGCGATTCGTGATGAGTTGATCGCGGCGGGTTACAAGATTTGGGCTCCGTGCACGCACCAGGGCGCTTGCCCGTTGCTGGCGCACAGCAAGACCGACTGGTGTCACAACCGCGTGGAATGGACGCAGCCGGATTTCTATCAGGCGATTGAGGCCCATTTGCCGATGAAACACCGGACGCTCGTTTATTCATACCTTCTGGCGCGTCGATCCATGAATCCTCCGGATGGTCTGCGCGGGCTGGCGCGTTTGACCGGAGACCAGATGACGCAGAAAGGCCAGACGCGTCAGATGATGTGCCGTGGCAGTGAACGCGAATTCCTGTCGTGGCAACATCGCCACGGTAACGTCCCGGAATTTCGCCGGGGAGAACTGGTCCACGTTCCGGAAGATGCCGTGAAGAAGAGCGCTGATGTCAGGGTGATGCCGGACGGTCCTGGCGCGGTCGTTCGAGCAGCAGGACATTTGGATCATCCATGACGGCGCGCGTGCCGGGATCTTTCATCCATTCGCGGATCGTGTCCTCGACGATCGTGTCGGGGCCAGGCCACATCTGGCCGCGACCGTTTTTCTCGACGAGAAGCCACCTGAAGGAATCCGGATCCTCGTGCGTCGCGCCCAGGTGATGCACATCGTCGCGCACGATGGCGCGCGGCAGCAAGTTGCCCTGCACGAGAGCTTTTCCATTTTTTTCAGAGATGAGACGGTCCGTTGCCGCGTCGAGGCTGCGGATGCGTTGCGGATCGGCGGGGCAGTGCCTCGCGATGTCTTTGCCGGACCAGTAACGCAGAGACGGACGTAGAGACGGCCACGATGTCGCCAGGATCAAGATCCCTGAAACAGGCCACAGCCAGCGCGGCGCTTTAGTGACAGGGGCGAGTTGCGCGGTCGCGAAGGCGACGGCAGTGACGAGCGCGATGCTGCGGTGCGAGAACCACCATCCGCCGGCCGCGCGGATCGCGAACAAGGTGACGATTATGGCAAGGACGGGCGCGGGTTTTCGCGATTTGATCCCGACCCACCACACGGGAACGAGCGGGATCACCCATGAAGCCGTCCAGGTCAGGACCGCGACGAGTTTTTCAGGATCCAGCAAGTATGCGATGCCTTCGCCGCTTTCGACGGATCCGGTGTACTGGCCCGACGGTCCGAGGACCATCGGGCGCAAAACGAAAGCGATCACGCCCCATGCGCCGGACATGACCAGAAACTCAATGCCGGAGCGGCGCCGACCAACGACAATCAATGCGATGCCCAGCGCGGCGCCGACGACGGGATATTCC
>CAWUNT010000425.1:0-2210 GCA_963923405.1 uncultured bacterium
GCTAAAGGCGGTTTATGACGAATAATCCCTACAAGCAGTATCAAAAGACCCAGGTCATCACGGCGAGCCGTGAAAAAGTTCTCCTGATGCTTTACGAAGGGGCGATTCGTTTCACGAAGCAAGGCCATGCCGCGATGCTTGAGAACAAGATCGCCGAGAAAGGTCGCTGCATCAGCAAGGCTACCGCGATCCTCAGCGAACTGATGGCGACCCTTGATTTCAAAGTGGGTGGCCAGCTGGCCGTCGACCTCGAGAACCTCTACGTGTTCATGATCGACAAGCTCATCGAAGGAAACATTCATAACAAGCCCGAGTGCCTTGAGGCCGTGGAAAAACTTCTCGTGACCCTCCACACGGCGTGGAAGGACGTCATCGAGAACCCGCGCGCTGACGGTATTCCATCGCAGAAGTTGCAGCCGGAAGAATTCAAGCAGTACTTGGAGCAGCAGGCGGCCGAGGACAACAACAAATCCGGCAAAAAAGACCCGGCAGGAACTGCCCAGGGACGCCCGGAATTGAAGATTCGCGCCTGAATCTCAGCATTTCCGCAACAATTTGACCAACGCCTTCCATGCGCCCGCTGACGTGTTACGTTAGCTTTTGGGCGCATCATCTCTTTCCGGAGGCGTGCACATGGGCTTGACGCAAACACTTCATACCGGTGTCTCGGGACTTTCCAGCCAGTCAGACGGCATGGGAGTCGTCGCAAACAACATCGCCAACGCGAACGCGAAGGGATTCAAGCGTGACCGGGCGGAGTTCGAGGACATGATCCTCAACGACACTTCGGCAGGCGCGAAGCATGAGAAGGTCGGGCGTGGCGCGCGCATCAAGGACATCCGCACGATCCACAGCCAGGGCAACCTGACTACCACCGACAACCTGACTGACCTTGCCATTCAAGGCGGCGGGATGTTCATCCTCAACAATCCGGAAGCCGCGAAGGACAGCACCGAAGGGCGCATGTTCTCTCGTTCCGGATCCTTCATCTTCGACCGCGAAGGTTACCTGGCTGACTTGAGCGGCGCCCGCGTTCAGGGTTACGAGTCCCTGCCAAATGGTCAGATCTCGAGTCGCATCGGTGATTTCCGGATCAACACCAACTCCATCCCGCCCCACGCCACGGAAAACCTGCGCCTGGACATGAACGTCGACGCGCGGGCAAAAGTCATCGAAGGTGAATTCGACGTCAAGCAGCCGGACTCGACCTCGAACTTCGGGACGAGTGTTGCCGTGTTCGACAGTTTTGGCCGTACGCACCAGCTGCAACTCTTCTTCAAGCGCATGACCGACGGTGAGGAATCGACGTGGAAGTGGTACGCCGTGGCTGACGGCAAGGAAATCGTCAACCCGGATGGGGACTTGCATGTCGTCGCGAATGGTGAGCTCAAGTTCAATGCCAAGGGCGAACTCGCCGAGCAGACGACAGAGAAGTCTGAGGCAAATTTCGCGGGCGGCGCTGCCTCGGGCCAGGTCATCAACTTCGACTTCGGCAAGAAAGTTGCCGACGAAGTGAAGCAGGCCGTGGGCGGTACCACTTGCCTCGCGGCAAAGAGCGGGACGAATTACCACACCCAGGACGGTTACGAGTCCGGAATGATCAAGGCTCTGCGCATTGATCCGACGGGTGTTGTGCGTGGGATCTACACCAACGGCCTGAATCGTAACCTCGGCGCCGTCGCGCTTGCGACATTCGAAAATGTTGACGGCCTCCGCAAGGGCGGGCGCAACATGTTCTTCCAGACGATGGAGTCAGGCCCCGCGAAAGTCGGCATGGCGCAAACGAGCAACCGCGGATCGATCTGGTCCTCGACGCTCGAGGAATCCAACGTCGACATCGCCCAGGAATTCGTGAACATGATCCTGACGCAGCGCGCGTTCCAGGCGAACTCACGCTCGATCACGACGACCGACACGATGATCGAGGAAGTCTTGAACCTGAAGCGCTAATTGATTCGCTAATTGAACTGTCAGCGGATCGTTGATCCGCGGGTGATTCAAAGAGGCCTATGCCATTTCCGCCAGAGCTGACTCGATGGTCGAGCGCACGCGGGCGGCATAGGCCTCGTACGTTTCGCCATCCTGCAGTCTTGTGCGTTGCAGGACCTTGATCCTTACTGTGGCGGAGTCCGGCAATTTTCCGTTCTTGCGCCAGACTTTCCCCCTGTCTCTTATACACATCTGACGCTGCCGACGATACTCCTTGTGTA
>CAWUNT010000426.1:0-2208 GCA_963923405.1 uncultured bacterium
CCGATCAGCAACTCAATCGCGTCCTGATGCCCGGTTGAACCGACCGTATCATTGCGCGTTTCAAACCCGCGCGCGTCTGAACCAAACAGGAGTTTATGCAAGGTCTTCGTCATCGCGGCACTCGCGGCCGACGCCGGCGTCAGCCGGATGATACCGGCAGCGGCCGCCATCGCCGGTGAAACCGAATCCTTCGTGGCAGCAAACAAGTCGCGCGCGATCTGACGCGGGTCAAAAGGACGGAGTCCCGTCACACGCGCGTAGGTCGCGCGCAGTTCCGCGATACGTTCTTGCCACACTTCAAATGCCGCGCGCTGTTTAGCAGGGAAACCGAGATAAACGCTCATCACGGCGCCCGTGGAAGCGACACCTATGGGCAGGGCGAAATTGAGCTGGTTGTATTTCAGCAGGCAAACACTGGACGCTGGCGCCATTTGTATGCTGCCTTCAACGAGCCACTTGTTCACTTGCGACGGATGCCCGTCGCGGAATTCCGCGCGCCCCGCAAGAGCCTTGCGCAACTCCAGACGCAGTGGCCACAGGTTCCAGTAGTTGATCCAGCCAAGATTCGCCGTGCCGGGAAATCCCGCGATGGTGTTCGCGTTAGCCATGGGTCGCGACCTGCTTCAGGGCTTTTCGCGCGGCGGCAACCGTCGCGGCGATGTCGTCTTCTGAATGTTCCGTGGACAGGAATCCGGCCTCAAACGCGGACGGCGCGAGGTAAATCCCGTCATCCAGCATCAGCTGGAAAAATTTCCTGAACGAATTCAGGTCAGCGCGTTTCGCGTCATCATAATTCCGGACGGGATCATCCGCGAAGAAGAACCCGAACATGCCGCCTTCGTGATCGACCGTTATGGGCACACCGCATTCCTCGGCGACGGACTTGAAACCGACTGTCAACTGCGCGCTGCGGGAACTCAGGACTTCGTACGTGCCCGGACGCGCGAGAATCTCCAGGGTCTTCAGGCCACAGGCAACCGCCAGGGGATTTCCGGACAGCGTTCCCGCCTGGTAAACAGGACCTGCCGGCGCGACCATCGACATGATGTCACGACGACCACCGTAGGCGCCGACCGGCATTCCGCCGCCGATCACCTTGCCGAGGACGGTCATGTCCGGCTTGATTGCGCACAGCGATTGGTAACCGCCGCGCGCGACGCGAAATCCAGTCATGACCTCGTCAAAGACCAGGACTGATCCGTGCGCGTCACATAACTTTCGCAACCCTTCCATGAAGCCGGCAACGGGGCGGATGAAACCGGCATTGCCGACAATGGGCTCGACAATGATCGCGGCGATCTGGTTTCCATTGGAGGCGAAGATTTCCTCGACCTGCGCCATGTTGTTGAACTGGGCAGTCAACGTATGCTGCGCGGTCGATTCCGGCACGCCAGGCGAACCCGACAAGCCCAGGGTCGCCGCACCGGATCCCGGTTTCACCAGCAACATGTCCGCGTGGCCGTGATAGCAGCCCTCAAATTTCAGGATCTTCGTGCGTCCAGTGAACGCGCGCGCCACGCGCAGGGCCGACATGCACGCCTCTGTTCCACTCGAAACAAGGCGGATCATTTCAATCGAGGGCATTGCCTCCATGATGGCGTGCGCCAGAATACTTTCCCGCGCGGTCGGCGTACCAAAGGAAAGACCATCAGCGGCGGCATCATGGATCGCGGCGAGGACTTCCGGATGCGCGTGACCGACGATGGCCGGCCCCCAACTGGTGATGTAGTCGATGTAACGGTTGCCGTCCTCATCCCACATGTACGCGCCTTTGCCGCGTTTCATGAACACGGGTGTCCCGCCCACAGAACCAAACGCGCGCACCGGCGAATTCACGCCGCCTGGCATGAGTCGCACGGCTTCTTCATACAAAGATCTGGAGCGTGGTCGTGACGAAGGCATCGTTTTTTAGAGCCGTTCCCTGTTAGCGCGAAATCGCGGCCCTCCTCTTCCGGGGGGCCAAACCCCGAGTTCATACCAGAAAGTCATGGGTGATCCGACGGGAAACTGCCTATCGCGATAGCTGACCGGCCGGCCAAAACTTGACATCAGCAAAGTGGAACACATGTTGTTTGTGGAGGCCAGTGAAGCATGATCCGGCCTCCCGAAAGGAAATGACATGGATATCAACAAGTTGACTCAAAAATCCCAGGAAGCCCTGCAACTGTCTCTTATACACATCTGACGCTGCCGACGATACTCCTTGTG
>CAWUNT010000427.1:0-2206 GCA_963923405.1 uncultured bacterium
TCAAAGACGAGGCCATGCGCGCTGATTCTGCCGCGCGCCCACTGCTCGGCCGCAATCTGGAACCTTGCCAGTTGGTCGCCTCGGTCAATGGCTTCCAACCCTTTGACGTGTTCGATATCCTCGACCGTCTAAGCCTGACCGTCACTGCCTACGCGGCCGGCCTGCCGTGTGTCCGCGCCATCCAGAATCCCGGGCCGCTCCACCAGAACATCGGAAACGCGCAACGCATTGACGTCATCCGCGACGTCAACATCGCGGACGTCATGTCGGCGCCAGGGCATCAGTACTTGCGTGATCCAAACAAGGTGCTTTCCCTCGCGGAGCACATCGCCCAGACCGGAGGCGAGGGCTTCGCGAAGGAACCGATCGTCATCAACGTCTTCACCAATACGGCGCAGGACGGCTCCGTCGTCGTGCGCTCTGTTGAGGTCATGGACGGAAATCACCGGTTTGCCGCCGGACTTCTTTCCGGAAAATGGCAAAAAATCGGCGATATTCCGCAAGAATACTTGCAGGTCAAAGTCAACGGGTGGAAGCCGCACGGCGGATTAAGCGAGCCACGCTGGATTCCTCTCGAAGTCGCGCAGAAATCCTCGATCCCGCGACAATCCTGGTTCCGCGTCCCCGATAACTGGGAAGGCGTCAAGGGACCAACAGCCCAGATCCCGGGCGACATCGCCAGCGTTGATTCCGTGATCTCAGCGGAATACCGTGGCGTCGAGATGGGTCAGGTCTTGAAAACCAGCCTTGAACGGATCAACGCCCCCATACCGGAGTGGTTGAAATGAAAAAATCCAGATTCATCGGCCTGATGCTGCTTGCCGTCACGACGACGGCATCTTCGTGCAAGACGACCACCCAGCGAGGCAAGGTCGAGGGATACGGCCGGCGCGATCCGATCTGGGACGAGAACTCTCTGATCCCGATGGATGAGTCGGGCCTCATCAATTATTTGTACGGCCAGGACGGCGCCAACCAGCTCACTCCTGAGATCCTGAAGGACATCCTTCATCCAACGCTGCCGATCGACCAGATCGTCAAGCCCGATGACGAGCCAGTCGAGAACGACCTCTATGGTTCAGAAACGGGCAAGAGCGGAAAAACCGGAAAGTCATTCCGCGCGAAGGATCTCGGGGACGGGGATGTTGACCTGCGCAAGTTCGATACGCCGATCCGCAACCAGGGCGCCACGGAATTGTGCGCGTCTTTCGCGACGGTCGCCGCCCTCGAACACGTAGCCAAAAGAAAATCGGGAATCGATTTCGACTTGTCGGAAAGATACCTCTATTCCCGATACAGGAACCTCTACACCGACGATGCCGTCGCGACATCGACCAACTACCTGATCCCACCCGAATCCGTATGGCCTCTGAACAGCCTGAACCCTGTCGAGAACCTGGCCGGGACAGGCATCATCCATGCCTCCGATGTCGGGTACCGGTTGACGCGCATGTCGCAGATCATCAAGGAACTTCGCGCGGGCAATCCTCTTGTCATCGGCGCGACGGCGCTAACGCCGTTCCTGCTGCGCGGCGGGATCATGAACAAGGGCGGAAAAAATGATCTCGTCGGTCACGCGATGCTGGTGGTCGGCGTCTTTTTCAACGAAAAATTCGTGAATGAAGGCGGCGGCGTCCTGATCCTGAAAAACTCTTACGGGTCGAGATCTGGCGACAAAGGTTACGCCTACATGCCGCTGGATTACTGCAACCTTCTGGAAGGACGCCGTTGCTGGGCGTGGGCCGTGCGGGATGTGACCATCCGTGAAGACATGAACCAGCAAAACCAGAACGATAATCCGGCTTTGCCGAACCAGCCGGGAAACCTCGGTCCCGAAATTCCCGCGTCGCCTGGCCAGCCCAATGACCAGCCGTCGGCTCCGGCCGTCGCGATTTCCGCGGGCGACTTCAGCCTGCGTGTCAACTACGTGGGATGGGCCGGCCGTGAACGCGTCTTCCAAATCCAGCTTGTCGGCGATGCCGAAAAACTGGCCTCCGTCAAACGCGTGACATTCAAGATCCACAATTCTTTTGGACAGTACGCGACCTACACCACTGAGGGCGAAAACGGCACCTTCAGCACAGACAACTACCGTACGTACGCGCGGCGGTGGCGCACGAATGGCGCGACCATTGAAGGCAAAAACGGTGAAAGATTCGACATCCCGGGCGTCATGTTGAACTGGTGAATGAAGAGAGGATTCTTC
>CAWUNT010000428.1:0-2188 GCA_963923405.1 uncultured bacterium
CTCAAGGAACTGTCCGACAAGTCGAACATGGTGATGGAGAAGTCGGTTGCCGCGCTGTTGTCAGGCGACGCGGTCGCGGCGTCCGGGATTCCGGAACTCGATAACATCGTCGATGCCCTGCAGGAGCAAGCGCACGATATCGTTCTCAAGGAACTGGGGAAGGGGCTGGATCCGGAGACCGGCCTTCATATGGTCGCGTGCGCCAACAAGTTTGAGAGCATCGCGGACATTGCCTGCCATATTGCGGAAACGGTGGTGTTCATCGTACAAGCGAAACGCATTCGTCACGGAAAAGTTTTGGACGGGTTGGAAAATCATGAATCGCGAACTTGATTCAGTGGTCATCAGCAAGGAGCCGGATGGTTCCTTTGTCGCCCTTCACACGCCATCGGGAAAAAAGACGACGGGCACGACGATGGAGGCGGCCCGGGACGCGATGCGCGAGTTGCTGGGCATGGACGATCAGGGCGAGTTCACGGAACCCCTGACGAGTGACCGGTTCTCCGGTGTCGCGCGGGATGTTGCCCGTTATCTCGAAGGCCCGGTTTCGGAAATGTTGAAATTCCATTCAGGTTTCGCGCGCCTTGAGGCATTCGAAT
This sequence comes from uncultured bacterium, assembly GCA_963923405.1. Taxonomy (GTDB): domain Bacteria; phylum Bdellovibrionota_B; class Oligoflexia; order Oligoflexales; family RGVZ01; genus RGVZ01. Next base: position 600 of record CAWUNT010000428.1, read on the forward strand.
CAGGCGTCGCCCATATCCGCCTGGGTGGCGGTTGCGAGGGTTGTCCGAGTTCCCTGATCACGCTCTTGAACGGCGTCAGGTCCCAACTTCAAGACGAGTTCGGGGAAGACCAGGTCGTCGACGTCGTACCGGTGGATTGAGAGAGGATTCTTCGCCTTCGGCTCAGAATGACGAGGGCTGCGCCCTCAGAATGACGAGGGGCTGCGCCCTCAGGATGACGAGGGCTGCGCCCTCAGGATGACGAGGGGCGCGTCACCCGCAGGACAACGCTGCGGTAGTGCGTGCCGTCGTATTTCAGGATCGCGTCGTCAGCATCCTGTTCCCGGGCCATCAGGATGGTGGCCATCGGGGCGCCTTCAGGGGTTTTACCCATCTTGAGGTCCTTGACCTCGCCAATCTGCTCAAACAGGCGCCGGATGTCAGTTTCAGGCACTTGCCACTCAAATCCGGTCAAAATCAGCGTGGTTTCGTTCGAATTTTTCAAAATTCAACCCATTGAATTTATTGATTTATATAACAATTATTGGTTCTTTTTCATCATCCCGTCAAGTTTTCCGGAGAATTCCCGCCTAACTATATATCGGGAATTTTCGGGAGACCCATGGGCCAGCCACTCAAGAAACTACAAGTGGAAGCACCTCCAGTCGCTCTGGAGAAACGCGGCTTCGCCCGCAACATGCGGGTCAACGGATCGTTGCCTGGAAAGCTGATCGACTACGACCGTCACGAGTCGATCCGCGCGGTCGCGACCGATGTCAGCCGCAACGGTCTGGGAATCATGGTTGATAAAGTCCTGCAGCCCGGCCAGGTCCTGACGATGGTCATGTCAGGCAAGAATTTGAGCTTCAAGGTGATCCACACATATCCGCATCTGACGCGAGTAGGGCATTTCATCTGCGGCCTGGAACTCGTCGACCGGAATGACAACCTGGAGTCGATCTTCGCGGCCAATGGCTGCTTGTTATAAATCACCCGATGTTCGGACGAACGATTCGAGCCTGATCGCGCACCCACCGAGGTGCGCTTTCAGTTTCTGGTAACTTTCCGCGGCTTCTTTCGAATAGCGTCCTCGTTTGATGGCGATAATCAGGCGATTCTTTGGTGAGTGGCGCGATTCGACGAATTCCGTGGTGGTCGTCTCGTGGCCGCTGGCCCGCAACAGCAAGACCCGCAGCATGTCGGTCATCTCGGCAGCGATGGTACGGCGCAACTCCGGGGCCTGGAATGCCGGGGCCATCGGGTGGGCGCGGCCCTCCGGGGTCTGGGCCAGTTCGCGCCACTTGGCGGCCAGTTCCGCCTGGCAGCATGGGGCCGCGGCCAGGACATCGGCGCTGGCGGTGAGGCCGAACCCGAGTGCCTCGTCCGTCGCCGTGTCGCAGGCGTGCAGGCTCGTTACCATCTGCGGTCGTTTGAACCGGGCGAGCGCGGGGCGTTTCGCCAGCAGGTTCTCCCATGTGAAGTCGGAAGTGGAAGCCACCTCAAAGTGCATGTGTGACTCAAGGTCCAGTTTGGCGGCGAGCGCGCGGGATTTTTCGATGAGGCCCGTGTTGGTATCGATCCCGGCGATCAGAAAATCGCAGGTCATTTTG
>CAWUNT010000429.1:0-2178 GCA_963923405.1 uncultured bacterium
CGACCTTCTTGAGAGCACGATCCGATTGTCGGCCGTCAACGACCGGTTGATGGGCGTCGAGTCGAGCGTCTCGGGGATCCGGTACCTTGAGAACCTCGCGGATGTCTCCGGGAAAGGCGCAGGATCCGCGCCCGGATTCGCCGGGGAAACATCCACCCTTCGCAAGAAGCTCTACCGGACCCTGGAGCTGGTGCGTGCCCAGCAAGTGGAGAATCTTGCCGAGACCGGAAACCACAGGCAGCTGCGCCGCCTGATGGCCTTTTATTCGATGGCCCTCTTTGACGAGGAGTCGGTCCTGCGGCGGGCTCGCAACGAGGTTTCAGACACAGCGGAGCGCCTTCTGTTCGAGGATTTCGAGCGCACGTGGAGATTGTGGCAGCAAGTGGCGCGAGACTCCTATCAGCAGCTCGTCACCCTGGACAAGACAATCCGTGATGATCTGGGCAAGACAGTCGGTGAATTGTGGCAACAGGACGCGGGGATCGCCAAGGCAGGAAATGAAATCCTGTCAGTGCGGAACCGGATGGCCCTGTGGGCCGGCAGTCGCCGGGCGGCCATCATCGAAACGGTGAAGCAACGAGTCGCGGACCGTTACGAGCGCCTCGACCAGTGGAGCGCGGACATCGATGCCATGCGCTCGGATACCGTGAGTGACGCGGCACGGAAGGAAGCTTTACGATTCGACGCGGCACGTCAGTCCGCGCGTGATGAAGTCGTGAATTCGCAAGTCGGAGGCGCGGCAACATGGCTCGATTGATTTCAACCAGGCATTTCATTGTCGCCGCGGCCATTTTCTCTTGCGCGCTGGGGGGCGGTCGCGCGGCGGCCGCGTCTGGCTCCGATGTCCCTGATCCCGAAGCCGTGCGTGCCTACCGGGACTATTGGACCGCGCTCGAGGAATATGAGGCGCGCGCTGCCGCGGAAGGGCAGTCCCGTTTGCGTGCGATGTACGACCGGCTGGATCGCGAGGAAAACCAGAAACGCGTCGAGCGCACGCGTCAACAACTGGACCTTCTCAAGTCGGCGGCTGAGAAGTACAAGCGCCATCTCGATGAATTCCCGTCAGCCCGAAATCGCCAATATGTGATGTTGAATTATGCCAACATCATCGATCGCATCGCGTCGATTGAGCAGGAAACGAACGCCGATCAGGCTGACAAGATCCGCCGTGAGGCGCTCAGCCAGCTGCGGGATTTCGAGGAGGCATACCCGGACGCGTCGTTGCGTGATGACGCGTCGGCCCTTCGAGCCGTGATGCTCGAGAAAATCGGAAGTGAGGCCGAGGCCAACCGCGTGTGGGTAACCCTCGCGTCACGTCCCCGCGAGAACCAGGCGACCCTCGCTGCCAACATCGCCGCCGGGGACCACGCGTTCGACAACATGGACGCCCGCGGGGCACTGAAATTCTACAAGCGCGCCCTGGCTGTGGTCGATTCCATCGCCAAGAATCCCCAGTCGCGCCGGACCGCGTTGCGGGCCCGGGTCAAAGTCCTGTACCGCATCGGTTGGGCGGCATACAAGGGCGCGGAACTCGATGAGACGATCTCCGCCACCGAAGAACTGTTGCAGCCGCACATCGATGTTTTCGGCGAGCAAGAGCGTCGCGGAATCCAGAAGGACGCCGCGGAGTTGCTGGGCGATGCCCTGTATGAGACCGGGAACTGGAAACGCGCCATGAGCGTCCTTTCGCGGCCCACGATGCGAATCGTTGGCGCGCAGGCCGGATTGCGTGTTGTGAGGCGTCTGGGTGGTGGCAAGCGATTCCAGGAAGCCGGTGATTTCGGTGAATTCCTGCTCGCGAAATTCCCGAACGCCGCGGAGTTCCCCTGGATTGCCGACCACGCGGCGGCCGCGTTCGAGCAGTCACGCAGGCCCGCGAAGGCAATGGCCGTTCGCGCGCGACTGGCGGACATGCTGCCAAAACGCAGCTTGTGGCGGGCGATCAACCGGGAAAACATTGAAGCAATCGCGGCCCTTGACCAGTTGGGGGCTGACGCGGGCCGCAAGGCCGCGGCGTGGTACTACGAGGACGGCATCCAGAGCGGCAGCCAGTCCTCATTCAAGTCAGCTTCGTCCATATACGAGACCTTGCTCGAGGAAAATGGCAACGCGCGCGACTCGAACGAGTGGCGCCTCCGGATCGCGAATTCATGGTATTTCCAGAACAATCTTTCGGAA
>CAWUNT010000430.1:0-2174 GCA_963923405.1 uncultured bacterium
GTATCGTCGGCAGCGTCAGATGTGTATAAGAGACAGGATGCCTTGTGCGGAAGGAAGAAGATTCCCGTGATGAACGTCAGGATCCAGAACAACGCGAACAGGACCGTCAATTTCCGGTGCGCCCGGCGCCGTTTCATCCCCGTCCACAACATGAGCGGCATCAAGACCGCCGACGGAATCGCGAAACTCAAATGAACGCGCAGCCGCGGGAAAAGTTCCGGGTCCGAGCGCAAATAATCATAAATCCCCGGTTTGATGACCCGGATCACGAGTTCAAACAACACAACGGCCGTCATCGTCAGGGCAAAGAAAGCCATGTTGATCCGGCCGTGCAGGCGAAAATTCTTTTTCCACGCGGCCCATACGGCGAACGCCAGCAAGACGGTCACCAGCCCCACAGCAACCTTCAGGGCAAGGATCACATTCGGTCCGGTAAGAAATTCCATTCTTAATGTCTCCACATCAGCCTGATGACATGTTAGCGTCTTCTGCTGTCGGTTTTATAGTGCAATGCGTTCAACAAGGAGCATAACCATGATTCGTCTTGCTTTTGTCAAACTCGCCACGGTCGCGATCGCCCTGTTCGTTGCCGGCAACACCACGGCATTCGCCGATCATCATGAGAACCACGAGAAGAAGAGCGAAGAAAAACATGAGAAGCAGCAAGCGGCCAAAAAAGCCGATGCCGCCCACGTTGAAATCAGCCTCGACGACCTCAAGAAGGCCATCGACACGAAGACCGTCTTCCTCGTCGACGCCAACAGCGCCAAGACCTACGACAAGGGCCACCTGCCGGGCGCGGTCAGCTTCGCGAAAAACGAGAAGGACTTCGCCAAGCTCCTCCCGCAAGACAAGAACGCCCTCATCGTCGCCTACTGCGGCGGCCCGATGTGCTCGGCATGGGAAGATGCTGCTGAGTCCGCCACCAAGGCCGGCTACACCAACATCAAGCATTTCAAAGGCGGCCTGAAGGGCTGGAAGTCCGCAGGACTTTCCCTTGAGACGCCGACCGCAAAGAAGTAAGACTGTGGATAACCGGGGCCGCGTGGCCCCGGCGCTTCCTTAAAGTGGGGGTGTACTTGGTTTCGACAGGCGTGCCTGCCGAGTCAAGGAGCATGTCCGGGGTGGGACCGTAACCCGGTTATTAAAAACGGGCCAACGCTTAATCGGCAACGATTACGCACTCGCAGCCTAATTAGGCTGCCGTGGAACCACTGGTCGCTGGTGTCGGTGGGGAAACGTTATGATGCCAGCTTGGTGTACGGCCTTTCCGCCTGTAGGGACGTGCATGACGACAATCAGGCTGCGGTTGTGGAAGCCTGTCCGCGGGCGCCCATGACAAGAGGACAAATCGCGAGACTAAACATGTAGCGCCTTTTCCGTCTCACGTTTGGACGAGGGTTCGACTCCCTCCACCTCCACCATCTTTTCCCTTGAACTACCATGATGGCTCCGCCAAACCCCGTAATTGGTCACGACTGACCGGGTACGGGGATTGCTTCCTTTGCGCTGGATCAAACGCAAAGGAGGAAACATGAACGCATTCAGCAAGATAAAGGCTGTCTCGACTATCGCGGCCCTGACGGCTGTGACGACTGCGATGGCCGCGACTGAAAGTCGCCTGCCCGGGTCCGTAGAGAAAAAGGTCCAGAATTTGCGCGCGGAACTGTCGGCCAAGGGCTACGAGGTGGCGCAAGGCGAGTTCCATCTATTCGACATCGAGGACTGCAAGTACGCGATCAAGTCCCTCGGCAACTGCATGGGCAACAACCCGACCGCGCCGTATGTGATCCCGTCCCTGCCGCACTGGCCGGACGAACACATCGACGCGAACATGGAAGGCATGCTGGGTTCGTTGCCCGCGAAACACGGATGGACTTACCGCCTCGACCGGCAAGAGGCGATCGTTGTCGTGGGCTTGTTGCCCCCGCCGGGACGGTACTTTGGTTTTCAACCCTACGTCTTCTCGCGCACAGGGGTCCTGAACCCGGCCGATGAGATCTACCGCACCGTCAGCGATGCCTTCATCAAAAGCGTCCTGTTCATGGAATCACCGAATCCGTCACGTCCACTCGTGTTTTCAAGCCTCGGAGATTCCGTCAACAACGTGACCATCACGGCGCAGTCGGGATCGGCGTTCGACCAGGAACGCGCCTTCATCATCGCATCCGACG
>CAWUNT010000431.1:0-2165 GCA_963923405.1 uncultured bacterium
TCCCGGTGTCTCGAGTGGACTTCTCGTTGGGGGATCGGTCGGGGTTGGCAAGACCTTTCTTCTCGTTGCGCTGGCCAGGTCCCTTGCGGCGCGTGGTTTTTCGGTGCGTTTCGCCGATTTCTTTCAACTTCTCAGCGAATTGAAGGCCGGCTACAGCGATGGCAAGGCCGACCCGCAGATGATGGCCCCCCTCATGTCTTGCGACGTGCTCATCATCGACGAACTCGGCAAGGGACGTAACACCGAGTGGGAAAAAACCATCGCCGACACTTTGATCGCAGGTCGTTACAACCAGAAGCGGGTTGTCGTCGCGTCAACAAATTATGCCCTGACGGCTGACGCCGGTCATGCGATGAGCTTCAATGTCGACCTTGAGCGCAGCGTCTCGACTCGCAGCGATTTCAATCCAGACGTTTTTGGTTCACTGGAATCCCGGGTCGGAAGTCGCGTGTTCTCGCGCCTTCGCGAGACGATGGAATTCGTGGAACTGACCGGCGATGATTTCCGCAGTCGTGGAGTCCGCGGGTGAATGAGACGTGCCTTGCCTCTGACCCGCGCCGCCTGGACCAGGCTTTCGCGGGCCTCACGGCCTCGCTGGAACACGACGACCGCGGCACGCGAATCCAGTTGTCGCTCGCGGCGTCAAGTTGCGGGACATGTTCCGGCCAATGGAAGATCGAGGATCATGCCGCGCGGGTCATGCGTCCCTGCGACGTCGCCTCGCGCGCCGCGCGTCTCAAATCGTTACTGGCTCAGGTCGCGCCCGGCGATCCTGGCGCTGCGTTGGGCCGGGCCATCGGCGTGCCTCTTTCTCCGGCGCTTGTTGACCGGTTGCACAAGTCGTTGAAACACAGGATCGGAGCCTCATTCGCGCCTGAATTGCCGGCGATCGCGCTGGCTGCCCGCGCGGCTTGGATGTTCGGGGCTCGAACTGCCGTATTCAGCGTGACCGATGAAGTTGCGGCGGCCAATCCGCCCGGGGCCCCGGAGATTGTGTTCGTTCACCTGGACGGCAAGCCGTGGGAGCAGCGCACGGCCGAGGCCCTCGACCAGTGGATCGGCTGGTGCCAGAGGTCGTGTTCCGCCCTTTGGGTCGCCGCGCCCGTCAACCCGCCCCGTGCGCCGGAGAGCGCGCCTGGAAGCGCGCCGGGAACGAAGGCCAAGGGAGCAGGACGCGGTTGGGGCAGGGTGTCCGGTCAAGTCGCGGCCCGTGTGGCCCAGGCGCGCGAGCGCCACTGGACGGGATGGCTGTCTTCACAGGCGCGGTCCCGGTTGCTGGAAGTCTGCGAACCGGAAGCGTTTTTTGACAAATAGGACGTTTGACAAATGGACCGGTTCCTGCGATCGAAAGATGGTCCCGTCTATTGGAGATCCAGAAGATGACCGATTCACGCTCGTTCAAATCCCAGATCAATCTTGACGCGTCGCCACACTGGGCGGATCACGCGGCGAAACGTGTCGTGGCGTTTTGGGGGCCCAAGGACAAGTACACGGTCGCGAGTGGCATCACACCGAGCGGTACCGTTCACATTGGTAATTTCCGCGAGGTGATCACGGTGGACCTGGTCGCGCGTGCCCTGCGCGGGCTCGGACATCAGGTTCGCTTCATCTACAGCTGGGATGACTTTGACACGTTCAGGAAAGTCCCGAAAAACCTGCCAAATCAGGAGATGCTGACAGAGCAGTTGCGCCGGCCGATCAGCCGGGTGCCGGATCCGCGCGGTGTCGCCCGGAGTTATTCCGGTTACGGGATCATGGCCTTCGAGAAAGAACTTTCCCAGGTGGGCGTCCGGCCGGAATACATCTACCAGCACGAACGCTATTCGTCCGGCGCGTACGCGGAACAGATCAAGTTCGCGCTCGAAAACAAGGGCAAGATCACCGCGATCCTGAACGAGTACCGCAGCGAACCCTTGCCGGAATCGTGGCTGCCGACCGCGATTTACTGCGAAAAGTGCGACCGTGACACGATGGAATACGAGCGTTATCCAGGCGGCTGGGATTACGCCTACAAGTGCGCGACCTGCGGCCACGAGGCCGTGACGGACATTCGCAAGACGCGCAACCTGAAGCTCAACTGGCGGACGGACTGGCCGATGCGATGGGCATTCGAGAAGGTCGATTTCGAGCCGGGCGGCAAGGACCACTCCAGCGAAGGCGGCTCC
>CAWUNT010000432.1:0-2161 GCA_963923405.1 uncultured bacterium
GAAGACATGACGGCGTCGCTGGCGAGTTCGGCGTCGCAGGCGCAGCGCCAGAAGTACAACTGGTACAGCTCGGCCCTCGACGGAATTCTGCTGGATTACGAATTCGACCAGGCGTTCACAGGCGGGGCGTATCACGCGAGTTTTTCGGTGAATCGCTTGTCTGTCGCTGATTTCAAGGTTCTTCATGTCGAGCGCGTCTGGACGCACGGATTCCACGAGGTGGTCGAGTCCGAACTTGAGAGCAAGTTCATGGCGCGCTGGATTGGCCTGGTGTCTCTGGCGAACGGCAGCAGCCGCGTGGAGTTTGTCGTCTCGGGGCCGCGTGATTATTTCCTCTCGCAATCGAAGGCCGCGGGATCGACGGTGGTGCCGCGTTATTTCACATGGGATGCCTTCAAATCGGATCGCAACCGGACGGAAACTGTGGGCAATCAGGCGGACTATGCCGCGTGGGCCCTGGAGACCACTCCGTTCGCGCCGGGTGGATGCGGCATGACGATTGGCGGGCTGATCGAGCGGGCAAGTTCCATGACGTCGTCGATGATCGACGGGTCGGGGGGCGTGCGCGACCCGTTGTTCGAAAGTTGCAGGATCCAGAAGGCGGCGTTTCCCCGGTCGTTTGACAACTGGACGCCCTCGGTACGGTTTTTTCACTGGGGCTGGAAAGCCATCCTTTAAGGGAGACCTGACATGAAGCGCGAGAGTGACGACAAGAGGCTCAAGCAGCGCAAGGACCACAACCAGGAAATCCTGAAGCGCATGGCGGCGGGCGAGCCCCTGTGGGCGTTTGACAGCAAGGCCAGCTGGTTCCCGCCGCGGCCGGTGATCCAGAAAGACCCCAAGGCCATTGGACAGTTATACGGGGCTGAGGTAAAGGGAGGGGGTAATAATGGCGTCAAGGGAACTGAGCTGAATTTGGAGTCCGCCGGTGGCAGAACAGCATCCCCAAAACTCAAGCAATTCGGGCCCCTCCGCATCACGCCAGATGATCCAGCCGCGGAAACTTAAGGGGTTCAGGGACTACCTGCCGGCCCCGATGCGGCTGAGGCAGCTGGTCCTGACCGAGATCCGCGCGGTCGCGCGGCGCGCGGCGTTTCAGGAAATCGCGACGCCTGCCCTTGAATACGAGGAGACCCTCCTCGGCCAGGGCGGCGAAGAAACTGACAAGCAAGTGTATCGTTTTGAGGACCATGGCGGACGCAAGGTGGCCTTGCGTTTCGATTTGACGGTCCCGTTCGCGCGTTTTGTCGCGGAACATCAAGGCGAGCTGGTCTTTCCCTTTAAGAAACTGCAAATCGGCGATGTCTGGCGCGGTGAGAACACCCAGAAGGGGCGTTACCGCGAGTTTGGGCAGTGCGACTTCGACATCATCGGGGTCGATTCCCTGGCAGCCGATGTGGAAGTGATGCTGGCCCTGGCGACGGTTCTCAGCCGGTTGCCGACGGGCGGCGTCACAATGTCGGTCAACCATCGCGGACTGTTGTCGGGCATCTTGAAGGCCGCCTACGGCAGTGAGATCTCGGCGGCGGAGGAGACGAAGGCGCTGATCGCCATCGACAAACTGGCGAAGGCAGGCGAGGCCGAAGTGGCAAAACTGCTGGCGGCGATACCGGCGCACGGGCGCGGTTCAGATGAGGCGGCGCGACTCGTGTTGCGCGCCATCACGGTGAAAGATTCCGGTGGCAACGCGGATCTCGCGGCGTTGCGTCGCATGATCAATGAAGAAAATCCCGCGGCACTCGCGGGCATCGAGCCGCACATCGCGCGCGTCTCGTCGATTGTCGACGTCCTGCGTCGCGCGGCCCCGCCGCAAGGTGTCCGGTTCGCGCTGGATTTGAGCGTCGCGCGCGGACTCGGATATTACACGGGCGTGGTGTTCGAGACGACTTTGGACCGTCTGCCCGGATTCGGCTCGGTCAGTTCCGGCGGCCGTTACAACGATCTCGCTTCAAGGTTCACGAATCGCGAGTTGCCGGGAGTCGGCGGGTCGATCGGTCTCGATCGCCTTGTTGCCGGCCTTGAGGAACTTGGCACGGCTGACTCGGCGATGGCGGGTGGCGTCATGGTGGCGGTCGCGTCCAGCGACGCGCTGTCTTATGCTTTTGACGTTGTTTCGTTACTGCGCAATGCCGGCGTCAACGCCGATGTGGGACCTGTCTCT
>CAWUNT010000433.1:0-2149 GCA_963923405.1 uncultured bacterium
CCGTCATTCTGAGGCCGCAGGCCGAAGAATCTCGACTGTAAAGAGAAGATCCTTCGCTACGCTCAGGATGACGAAAAAGAGAAGATCCTTCGCTGCGCTCAGGATGACGACGACGATCAGGATGACGACGACGACGATCAGGATGACGGTGGTGGTAAATAACCAGCCCCATCCCAACATTTCATTATAAAAATTTCAATTTATAATATTGAAATCATGAATGAATTTCATTAAAAGTCATTCTCTTGATTTTATATTCAGGGATTTTTCTATGAAGATCAGAGATCGATTCGTCCGCATGAGTTTGGCGGCCGCCTGCGCCACCGCGATCGCCGCCTGGGGTTGCCGCGCGAAACCGGCGCCATCGTCAGACGCGAATCAAGACGCGCCGCAACCGGTCCCGGGCGACGCGCCACAAAATCCCCCGACAAACACAACACCCGCGCCCCCGCAGGCGGCGCCGAAACGTCCCAACGGGACCGTCACCAGCGGCGGCGGCCTGATCTACGGAAACCGCATGAATCCGTGGTTCTTGCCGGGTCAGGAGTCCCCGACCTGGTGTTCCGTGATCGACGCGGAAAACTTTGGCGTGCCAAAAGACATCGTCGACCGGATCATTGCCGATGTCCTGCAATCGTGGAATGTCACTCTCGACGTCAAATTCAATCAACTGCCGACGTGCGACGGGACGGCCGACCTCAAGTTTTACCTGGGTGTCGCCCCGCAGACGCAACAAGAAGCCCGCGAATCACTGGAAAACATTTTCAACGAAACCTCCGAGGACATTGCCGGGCTCACCGTAAGAACGGAATATGACGAAAAAACCATGCGGGGACGGGGCTTCATCTACATCGCCCCCGAGACCGGTCCCCTGTCATTGCAGCGTCCAGAATTCATGGAGAGACCGTGGCAGTGGTTCGGTCACAAAATCCTGCGCGTCGCGATCAGCCACGAGGTCGGCCACGTCTTCGGCCTGCAACACTCCCGTGGCGACACCGATGTCATGGGCGCGCGCGTGATCGAGTCTTTGCTGAACAAGGCGAACTTGAAATGGATGCCGGTCAGCGACAGTGTCCGCAAGGCGTTCAATCAAAAACTGGACAGTTACTCGCCGCGAAATCTTGTCACCTTGCCCGGGAACGCGAAGTTCACACGGTGCGACAACGACGGATGCAGTCGCCTGATGTTCATGGTGCAGGATGACAAAGAGATCTACCTGCACATCTGGAAGTGGATTCCGTCCGAGATGCCCGCGCACATCATGGAAAATGCCCGTCTCGACGAAGCGGTTACCTTGCGGGTGACATCCATAGGCCTCGAGCCGCTCGCGTCAATCGTGGCTGACGGCAAGAGTGTCCCGCTCATCCACGCGACGCGCGTGACCGCCTCGGGCCGGCTGAGCGACGGCAAGACGGTCCTCGTGGACTGGACGGCCTCGCGCACGCCGCGGGTGATGGCGGTCGCGGGCGGCGAAATGCACGTCCTTCTGGAGTGAAACTCACGCCGGGGCGCCGCGCCGTTACTCGTGCGGCAAGTCCTCGTTGACCCAGGCCATGGTCCCGCCGGCGACGTTGTGAAGGTTGGTGAATCCCTCGGCCGCCAGCATCATGCAGGCCTGGCGGGAACGTCCGCCAGCCTTGCAAATCAAGTACAGCGCGGCCGATTTGTCGGTGATGCCCGCGGCGGCAAGGGCCGCCTTCGAGACCCCGTTCAGCGCAATGTGAATCGCGCCCTCGGCATGCACCTGCGCGAATTCCTCCGGCGTGCGGACGTCGATCAATTTCGCGTTCTTGTCTTTCTTCAAGGCCTCGTGCGCGTCGGCGACTGAAATTTCATGGATCATGCTGCGTCCCCTGCCGGTTCCGTAAATAGCGTAAAAAAAGTCAGCGACTCAGTCGCGACGATAGAACTCTACTTGGGTTCCATCGCCGGAGCCAGCGACATCAGCCGCGCCGGCAATCCCCGCGCCCGGCACCGCCACCGGGCGGTCGGCAAACGCGCGCCGCGCGGCGGACTTGCGGTTGGCGCCACGCGCGAGGTCGCGCCCGGCTGGATCTCCGGCGCGCGCGAGGGCGACATTGCTGGAAAGCACGTCGGTCAATTTCCACGCCTCCAGCGCGCCGCGTGCGCTCGTGGTCGACCAACTGGC
>CAWUNT010000434.1:0-2126 GCA_963923405.1 uncultured bacterium
GACCGAGACATTTTTAGTCAAAAAACCCATGAGCAGCGAATCAATTGCCCCGAGGAACACGTTGCCCGCGGACACGTGAAACAGGACGCCAAGGGGAAAGGCGCGCTCTGTGCCTGCGAACGAGTGGCTTTTCACGAACTGGTCCAGTTTTTCGAGGCTGCCGAAGTCAGCCTTGACGCGGGCGGTGACGTTGCGTGCGTGCAGAAGTTCGGGGATGACATCCAGCGAGTGGGCGATCATGTCGTCGCTGAATGGGACTTCGCCCCTGGTCATGGCAAACGCGCGGTTCCAGTAATCCGATCCTCTGCGCCACGTTTCACCGAGGCGATGGAGGACTTCAATGATTTCCGCGAGGGGCTGCTTCGTCATCGCGGGGATGGCGAGGCGCGCGTCCGCGAAGACGCCCTTCAAGAACTTCTCGTCGCACACGGGTGCCGGGGCCGCATCGCGCGAGGTTTCAGGAAGTGATTTTCCAAAGAGGTACATCAATCGGGCCCCGTTTATGATTCAAGGAGTTTGGAAGCAGTGAGAGCGCAGCCTTTGTGTTTCTGGACACCGGCCCTGCCAATGATCTCCAGGGTGGCTCCGCCGAGACCGCAGTCACACGATCCAAGGCGGCCGTAATCCGTCGTCAGGAGGCTGATGCTTGGGTAACTGGTGACATACGAACACATGAAATGAATCAATCCGGTCTCGCCCCGGGGCAGGACCTTGAGACCGCGCGGCGACCGGATGAAAACCCGGGCATAGTTTGGGACGTGCAGGTTGCCACGTGAACAATCACAGTACGGAATGCCGTGCTCGACCATCCCGAACATGTCGCGATTGTTTGACTCCGGAATGCCGAGGCGCGCGGCCATGAAACCGCGGAACTGTTGCTTGGGAACTTCCTCGTTCACAAACCCCTTCCATCCGCCGCCAGTCTGGATCCAACTGTCCGGCGGCATCGTCAAACGCACGTCGTGATCCTTGATGACTTTGTAGAGATGCGCGGGAAATCCGAGAATTCGGACGGGGTTTTTCTGGCTCGCGAACCGCCGCAACGTGTCGAGGACTCCCGGGACGTTGAGGACAAAGTCGCCTTTTTTCTCGTCCCACTGGATCGCGTAATAAACTTCCTTCTTTCGAGTGAAACTGGTCAGGAGTTCGTCGGTGAAGGCCGTCCCGAGATTCGTGGCGACACGGGGATCGTATGTGAAACAGAGATAATTGACTTCGTCATCCGACGTCATGCCAAGGGATGCGTGAATCTGCCACGCGAGTTTCTTCACGCGGTCCAGCGAGTCCTGATTGAGGAAAATCTGGCTTTTCTGGCCACTGGTCCCGGAACTCGTCAGGTTCAAGACGATGTCTTCGGCGGGGCCTGTCATGAGTTCATGTTCTTTGAACAGGTTCACCATGATGGGCGGCGCGCGTAACAGGTCATCCTCGCCGCGGATCATCGAAGGTTTCAGGCCCGCTGCGTCCCAGAGGCCCCGGAAGAACCGGTTTCCCTGAAAGTGGATGTCCGCGCATGCGGCAAAACTTTCCACAAACAACTGCTTCGAGGCAGGAGTGAAATCAAACGGATCGCTGCCAAACAGCCGGTCCACGGTGGTCATGTGCGTTTCTCCACGACAGGACCTGGACTCAGGAAATGCTCCTGGATGTTCCGGACGAATTCATCCAGGAAGATCCGGTTTATTCCCGCCAGCTTCAGGTATTTGAAATCCAGGATCTCGAACGTGCGACTCAGGACGACAAAATCGTAACGTTTTCCGTCCATCAATTGAAACGACGGGAAGTAGGCGCACGGCAGGAATCTGGCGCGCATGACGCGTTCCAGCGTCTTGGCCTTGTCCGCGCGCACGAGGATTTCGATGTAACGCACCCCGATGTCATTCAATTGTTTGACGCATTGTTCGAGAATTTCAGTGAAATCGTAGGTCCGCGGTTTTTTGACGCCCATGATGGTGCAGTGGTTGTCGGCCCCTGCCTTGTACACGAAAATCTCGACCGTCTGGCATGGTGAGGAGATCACGATGTTTGGCGAGTGAAACGGGTAAAAATGCGCCTGCAGAAGTTCCTGGTCCCGTTGCGCCTCGAACCTGTGGCGGGCGAATTTTTCGGCCTGGATCAATTCAAGC